>NZ_JBRIKK010000001.1:0-292078 GCF_052976705.1 Staphylococcus sp. MSU001 | reverse complement strand
TTGAATTTTAATTATTCATATGTTGTTTAAAGCTTTCAGAAATTTCTTCGATTTGTTTATCAGTAAGGGGGTGCTTAGATAAATTGATAGCATCCTCAATTACTTTTTCAAGTGATATCGGAGTAGATACGGTGTCGACATATTTATCACTCTCGTCGGATCCTTCAATAATATTAACGCTACCATCACTAAAGTAGATGACGCCAATACTTTGAATTTTAAAATTATAGTCATTTTCAATTTTATCCTTTAATGCTTTTGCATTGTTTGCAGCTTTATCGTATGGATCGTGGTCATAAAATTCATATATTACACGATTATCCTGTAAAATCTCAATAAAAGTATAAACACCAGAACGTGTTGTTTTAAACTGACTATGATATCGATTGCTAATATAATGTCCGACAACCTTTTCGGTATTATATTGTGGTTGTCCTTCTTCAAGATGTTGATCTGGCACATCAAAATGATAGAACGTTTTTTGGTTCCAATTTTTAACATCCACATTTATCAAACCAACATCAGTAATGATAATAAAATCGAATGAACGTGCATATTCGAAAAGGGGATGTTTAACAGCCAAATTACTCGTAGGAACAATTGTAAATGATCGTAAACGACCTTCTTCTTTAAATCGATTTAATATTTTTCTTAATTCACGCTTGGCGTTTTTAAAAGCGTGGTGACCGACGTTATTGTTTGTACTTAACATTTGGTTTTTCAACGATAAATTTTCTTCACTTAAAGTTGAATTTTTAGAGATTAATTGATTTCTAGCATATTCTTCTGTTTCAATCCTATCTTTCATAAATTTTTGATTAAGAACCATAGCCATAATCAAAATAATAATTATTATAGATAAGATAATTGTTAAAGACATTACTACTCACCCAAATCTTTTAATATAATAAATTCTATTTGCAAGATAAATTATAAACTTCTTAAATTTTGAGTTCAATGAAAAGGAGAGGGGAAATGTGTTTTATCAAATAGTAGTGACGAAATATTTACATATCAATTAATTTTTCGTGAATTTTTATGAGAGCCCTATCATATGCGAAGCAAATAGTGATACAGTAACTTTTTATGAAAATAATTTTATTGAAAATAAAATAAATTTTACTAAATGTTCACATTTATTTGTTTGATAAGTGAAAAAAAGAATGTATAATTAACTATGAAAGCGCTTGCTCTAGGGGTGGTAACATGTACGTTAAAGAAGAAAAACCAGTGAATAAAATAGTCGAAATTTTAAGGAAAACATCATCTCATTTATTCAAATTTCACGGCGAGGTAGCGATGCATCTATTTCTAAATGATGATTTTATATTACCATCGAAAGTAGATATTTGTGTTGAGCGCAAAAAGTTATTGGAAATTATCAGAGTGATTCCTGAAGAATTTACGATTCATTATTATGATGAACAGCTAAATGAAAGATTAAGAGAATCTTTATCTTTATCAGATGTTGAACATGTTAAAATATTTAAAAACGATACAGAAGTCATGACAATATTTGTTTATGATGTTGTAAATGATGAATGGCTATTTAGGCTAGATCATCATATACGTTTACCTAAAAATAATATATATTTTCATTCTTTAAGTTGGAACGTAGATTATATCAAGCCAGAAATAGTTCTTATGTATGATTTAATGAGTGAACAAAAATATCATCAGTTTAGTAATTATAAAGCTGTTATTGATTCTCTTAGTTATTATCAATTCTATATTTTAAAATTAGTAGTAGGTGAACAGCGTATTAAAAAGGCTATAGTAAATAGTTCGGCTAAAAAGATATCTTAAAAAGATTTCTACATCATTGATACAGAGTTAATAAATTTACTTTATGTATTGAAAGTGATGTAGAAATCTTTTTTATTTTATTTACACAAATTTTTTAAACAAACGCCGTTGTAACAAAATTCGTACGTAGATAATACTGCTTTCTCAGCATCTGCTTCATGAATTCCAAACATCATTGAAATTTCAGAAGCACCTTGGTTTATCATTATTAAATTAATGTTTGATTCTGAAAGGGCATGAGTAATTTTACTAGCTGTACCAACAACTTGACTCATACCTTCACCAACAATCATTAGTACTGCTAAATCATGGTCGATACTTAATTCATCAACTTCACAACGTTTGCGTATGGCATTAAGAACTTGACTTTCTTTACCTTGAATTTGATTTGTACGCATGATAATACTTATGTTATCAATACCGGAAGGCATGTGGTCAAATGATATATTAAATTCTTCTAAAACGCCAAGAATCTTTCGTGTAAATCCAACTAATCTATTCATTAAATATTTTTTAATATTAATTACAGTAAAGCCTTTATCACAACTAATTCCACTAATGACATTTTTAGAATCAATTTCACGGTCATGTAAAATGTATGTCCCTTTATCATTCGGACGATTAGTATTTTTGATAACTACCGGAATTCGATCTTTGTATAAAGGTTGTAGAGCTTCATCGTGAAAAACTCCAAATCCTGCATAAGATAACTCTCGCATTTCCCTATAAGTTATTTCCTCAATGAGTTCAGGATTATTTATGATATTTGGATTAGCTTTATATATTCCTGATACATCAGTGAAGTTTTCATAAAGTGAGGCTCGAACGCCACGTGCTATGATAGCGCCAGTTATGTCAGAACCACCACGTGGAAACGTAACGATATAATTTTGTTTTGAGACTCCGAAAAAACCAGGAATAATTAGTTTTTCATCATAATCACGCAATTTGTATATATCATTATATGCGGAATCTAAAATTTGAGCCTGTTGTGGTAGATCAGTTACGGTTAATCCAGCTTCTTTAGGAGAAATATAACGAGTAGGAATACCTTGACTATTATTATATTGGGCTATTAATTGAGCATTAAAATTTTCGCCACAAGACAATAAAGCATCATATAAACGGTTAGGTTTGTCAGAAAGATCTTTAATATATTCCTCTAAAGTATCATTAATTGTTATTAGAATGTCATTTCCTATACCTAATTCTTCTACTATATCAGCATATCTTTGAATAATTTCTTGTTTTTTACTTTCATAATTTAATTTATTAAGTACTTTTTCATAGAGACGAATTAATAAATCAGTAGTTTTAATGTCGTCATTATGCCTTTTTCCTGGAGCTGAAACGATAATGATTTTACGTTCAGGATCTTCATTCACAATAGTTAATACTTTTTTAATTTGTTCTGCAGTTGACACAGAACTTCCACCAAACTTAGCAACTTTCATAATTTTCCTACCTTTCTAAAAAATCAGAAAATTTTATTTAGTTTTCTGATTAAGCATGGTAATATAGATTTATATTTTCAATATTAAGAACTTTACAAAAATTTAGAATGATTTTATACTAAACCATTATCTAGTATTTTTCAACAGTACAATTGTTTTTCTCAAAAGCACAAACGGAGGTAATTTACATGAAAGAGTTAAATATCGCATTACTTGGTTTGGGAACTGTCGGATCAGGTGTTGTAAAGATTATTGAAGAGAATAGACAACAGATTAAAGACACCATCAATAAGGATATTGTCATTAAACATATTCTAGTCCGAGATAAATCTAAGAAACGTCCGTTAAATATTAGTCAATATCATCTTACAGAAGATATTAATGACATCTTAAATGACAATTCTATTGATATAGTCGTTGAAGTTATGGGTGGTATTGAACCTACTGTTGATTGGTTAAGAACAGCCCTTAAAAATAAAAAACATGTGATTACAGCAAATAAGGATTTACTAGCTATCCATTTAAAATTGTTAGAAGACTTAGCTGAAGAAAATGGCGTCGCTCTTAAATTTGAAGCAAGTGTGGCAGGTGGTATCCCTATTGTCAATGCTATTAATAATGGACTGAATGCAAATAATATTTCTAAATTTATGGGAATATTTAATGGAACTTCTAACTTTATTCTCTCAAAAATGACTCATGAACAAACAACTTTTAAAGATGCGTTAGAAGAAGCACAAAGATTAGGATTTGCTGAAGCTGATCCAACAGATGATGTAGAAGGTGTAGATGCTGCAAGAAAGGTAGTTATTACATCTTATTTATCTTTTAACCAAGTCATTAAACTTAATGATGTTAAATTGGTAGGAATTAGTGACATAACATTAGCAGACATCAATGCAGCAAGCGCATTAAATTATAAAATTAAATTAATAGGTAAAGGTACATATGAAAATGGATATGTGAATGCTTCAGTGGAACCGACACTGATACATAAGAATCACCAACTTGCAGCTGTAGAGAACGAATACAATGCAATATATGTTATAGGTGATGCTGTTGGCGATACAATGTTTTATGGTAAAGGTGCAGGTAGTTTAGCAACAGGAAGTGCAGTTGTAAGTGACTTATTAAATGTGGCACTTTTCTTTGAATCAAACTTACACACTTTACCACCTCATTTTGAATTAAAGACAGAGGAAACGAAAGAAATGATGGATGGTGCAGAACCAGTGGTTATTCAAGAGAAATCTAATTACTATATAGTAATTAGTCACAGTCATAAATCTTTGGAGAAAGTTGAATATGACATAAAAAAGAAATTACCATTTCATAAATCGTTGCAACTCGTTGAGAGGGATCAAGATACCTATGCAATTATTGTTACTGGAATAGAAACATCTCCAGAAAAAGTTTTAAATCAATCAGGATTTAATGTCAAGAAAGTTTATCCTGTAGAGGGAGTTTAATAATTATGAAAAGATGGCAAGGATTAGTTAAAGAATTTAAAGAATATTTACCAGTCAATCAATCTACACCGGCACTAACACTAAATGAAGGACATACACCACTTATTTATTGTGAAAATCTTTCTCAAAAATTAGATATTCAATTATATGTTAAATATGAAGGAGCAAACCCGACTGGCTCATTTAAAGATCGTGGTATGGTTATGGCTGTAACAAAGGCAAAAGAACAAGGGAAAAAAGTTGTTATTTGTGCTTCTACTGGTAATACTTCAGCATCAGCAGCTGCTTATGCTGCAAGAGCTGGTTTAAAAGCAATTGTTGTAATCCCTGAAGGTAAAATAGCATTGGGTAAATTATCACAAGCAGTTATGTATGGTGCAGAAATTGTGTCTATAGAAGGAAACTTCGATGAAGCACTTGAAATTGTAAAAGAGATTGCTGAAGAAAATGATGAAATTGAATTAGTTAATTCTGTTAATCCATTTAGAATTGAAGGACAAAAGACAGGTGCCTTTGAAATTGTTGAACAGTTAGATGGTCAAGCCCCTGACATTTTAGCAATACCAGTGGGAAATGCAGGTAATATAACTGCTTATTGGCAAGGATTTGTTGAGTATCATAATAAAAAGAATACTCAATTACCACAAATGTTTGGCTTCCAAGCAGAAGGAGCATCTCCAATTGTTCAAAATAAAATAATCAAAAATCCAGAAACAATAGCTACAGCTATTCGAATAGGGAATCCTGCTAGTTGGCAAAAAGCTGTTAATGCACTCGATGAATCAAACGGTTTAATTGATAGTGTGACAGATGAAGAAATTTTAGAAGCTTATCAATTAATGACAACAAAGGAAGGTGTTTTTAGTGAACCAGCGAGTAATGCTTCAATTGCAGGTCTAATCAAACTTCATCGCTCTGGTAAGTTACCTAAAGGTAAAAAGATAGTAGCAATATTAACTGGGAATGGACTTAAAGATCCTGACACAGCTATTTCTCTTTTAGATAATCCTATCCAACCTTTACCCAATAATAAAGAAAGTATAATCAGATATATCAAAGGGGCAATCTAGTATGGAGGAAGTTTTAAAACTCAAAATCCCTGCATCAACCGCGAATCTAGGCGTAGGATTTGACTCAATTGGTATGGCATTGGATAAATATTTGCATATGTCTATACGTAAGATTGAAAAATCTAATTGGGATTTTCAATATTATAGTTCAGAACTAGAAGGTTTACCTAAAGATGACAATAATTATATTTATCAAACTGCTGTAAATGTTGCGCGTAAATACAATGTTACACTCCCAAGCTTGCAAATCGAAATGAGAAGTGATATTCCATTAGCTAGAGGATTAGGTTCATCTGCCTCTGCATTAGTCGGGGCTCTTTTTATTGCTAATTACTTTGGTAATATTCAATTATCTAAATACGAATTGTTACAGCTAGCGACTGAAATTGAGGGACACCCTGATAATGTAGCACCTACAATATATGGAGGTTTGATTGCAGGTTTTTATAATCCAATAACTAAAATAACAGATGTTGCTAGAATAGAAATTCCGCACGTAGATATAATTTTAACTATACCTCCATATGAGCTTCGCACTGAAGACTCTAGAAGGGTATTACCCGATACATTTTCACATAAAGGTGCTGTGCAAAATAGTGCCATTAGTAACACTATGATTTGTGCTCTCATTCAGCACAAATATAAGCTTGCTGGAAAGATGATGGAACAAGATGGTTTTCATGAACCATATAGACAACATCTTATTCCAGAATTCAATCAAGTACGTCAACTATCACGTCAACATGATGCATATGCAACCGTTATAAGTGGAGCTGGACCTACGATACTCACTCTTTGTCCAAAAGAAAAAAGTGGTAAATTAGTTAGAACACTACGTGAGAAAATTAATAATTGTGCTTCAGAACTAGTAACAATTAATGAAATGGGTGTTAAAGAGGAAGTAGTGTACCTAAAGTCCTAAATTATTGTAAAATATAGTTAAGAATAAACTTTTAATAACTCTTGAAAGGAGTTCTATACTATATGACTCAGTATAAAATGGTAGTTTTAGATATGGATGATACTTTAATGAACAGTGATAATAAATTGTCCATTGAGACAAAATCTTACTTATTAGATATTCAAAAGCGTGGTTATTATGTGGTATTGGCCTCTGGTCGTCCAACAGAAGGTATGTTACCTACTGCGAGAGATTTAGAGTTAAATAAATACAATAGCTTCATTATTAGTTATAATGGAGGCAAAACTATAAATATGGCTAATGAGAATGTAGAGGTCGATCAGCCTGTTTCAAAAGAAAATTTCGATAATATTGTAGATTATTGTAGAGATAAGAACTTTTTAGTACTTACTTATGATAATGGATATATCATTCACGATAGTAGTCATGAATACATGAACATAGAATCACAACTTACCGGATTACCTATGAATCGTGTTGCTGATTTGAAGGAATATATTAATCATAGTGTCCCTAAAGTTATGGGTGTGGATTATGTAAGTCATATTACTGAGGCACGTATTGAATTGGATGGTAACTTCAATAAAGACATTGATGTGACAACGAGTAAGCCTTTTTTCCTAGAGTTTATGGCAAAGAATGTTTCGAAGGGAAACGCAATAAAAGCACTTTGTAAAAGATTACAAATTCCTCTAGAAGAAGTCATAGTATTCGGGGATAGTTTGAATGATAAGTCAATGTTTGAAGTTGCTGGATATTCTGTAGCAATGGGAAATGCTAGCGATGAACTCAAGAAAATTGCTGACGAAGTAACTTTAGATAATAATTCTAATGGTATTCCTTATGCATTAAAAGAAATTTTGGTTTAAAGCATGATTTCAATGAATTAGTGTGAAAATTAATAATTTTAAGGTTAATTGAAACTGACCTCTCTGCCTATGAGTGGTAAGTCATAAAACAACGTCGATATAAATATAAGTAAGAACTTTTCATGTTAATATATTATATGAGTCTGTGACATAATTCCTAGAAAAATAGCCCGTAAATGAATTTTCAAAATTTATTTACGGGCTTCTTTATTCATGATATAAGTTACATAATTAATCTTCATCCATGCCAATGAATATATTTAAATTTTTGTTTACTTTTCCTTTTCTTTCAAATCAATTAAAAATCGACATTTTTAATTGATTTGCTATTTCGCAGTATGTGTCCAGTCATGTTTCCCTTTAAAGCGTTTAACATGTGCATAGACTTGATCTGCAGCATAATCTAGATTTGTATAAACTGTAATACTATATGCTGATTGATTGACACCAAAAGGTTCTTCAAGAAATACTTCTTTAAGATGAGAGAAAAGGTCATTCATTTGCGTGTGCTCTAAGCTTGGATATTCTCTCAAAGTCCGTTTTAAGAGCTTACCATTTTTTTCTTCAAGTGCTTGAACAACTATAACAAAGCGTTCCTCTTTCTTTATAACATCATCGAATAAATTTGTTTGTCCAACCATGTTATCCACCTCTATACCATTTTATTATCTTTATTATACATTATAAGTTTTAATCATAAAATAACGAAAATTTATGTACGGTATTAAATCATAAATAAGAAGGTGAACAAAATTCCTATCGAATTCGAAGCTCCAACACAGTCTATAGTCACGATGTATATTTTCAGTAAAAATTAAGTATGAAGTACTCTTTAGCATCGAGGATATTGATATTGAAAGTGATGTAAGCATTTTGGGGTCAACTATCAATTACTAATATTAAGAAGGCCTGTGACAAATACACACGTCACAGGCCTTCTTAATAATTAATTCTTGTAATTATGCGGAGTTAAATCTATTTCTTCCAGTTTGACAAAATGTGTCCGTTTGATTAATTTATGAGCAATATAGATGATTGCTAGAATAAATAATGGTGTAAAGTTTCGAATGACACCTAAAATATCACCAGATGCGATACTACCAAAGGAACTACCTAATAATAAGAATAATAATGTGAAAAGGACAATAATAGGTCCTACTGGGTAAAAAGGTGCTTTATATGGCAACAGTTTATCTGGATTTTTACCCTGTTTTTTAATTGCTTGTCTTAATCTAATTTGTGACCAAATACTAGATCCCCAAACGACAATAACCATAGATCCTATGATATTTAATAAGTTAAATACAGCATTAGCATTAAAATTAGCATAAACAATGACTAATACAATAATAATATATGTTGTAATTAATGCACGCATAGGTAATTTAGTCTTATCATTGAGTTTTCCAAAGAATTTAGGTGCTTGTTTATCAGCACTTAAAGAAAATAGCATTCTACTTGTTGTATAAATACCAGAGTTAGCTGCTGATAATAATGATGTTAAGATAACAGCATTGATGACTGATGCAGCAAAAGCGATTCCTATTCTATCGAAAACAATTGTAAACGGACTTTGTGATACAGACTCACTTTCATTAAGTAAAAGTGGGTCTGTATATGGAATGATGGCAGCTATCACAGCTATAGACAATACGTAAAAAAGTAATATTCTCCAAAATACCTGTTTTATAGCTTTAGGCATTGATTTTTCAGGATTATTTGATTCACCAGCTGTTACTGCGACTACTTCAGTACCACCAACTGAAAATCCAGCAACTAAAAGAACGCTTAATATGCCTGATATTCCACCGACAAAAGGTGCTTGACCTTTTGTATAATTCTCAAAGCCATATGTATGACCACCAAGAATACCGAAAATCATCATAATTCCAAAAATAATAAATACTATTATAGTAATGACTTTGATAAGTGATAACCAAAACTCAGTTTCTCCAAAAGCTTTAACAGAAAAAATATTAATTAAAAACAACAGAGTTAAAAAAATTAAGCTCCATGTAAGTGGATTTAAAACTTTAAATACATCCCAATATTGTAATACATTGGAAGCAACAATGATATCTACACTTGTTACAAGTGACCACATACCCCAATACAACCAACCCATGGTAAAACCAAGTGACGAATCAACAAATCTGGTTGAGTATGAACTAAAAGAACCAGAAACCGGATAGAAAGTTGCTAATTCTCCTATTGATGACATTAAAAAATAAAGCATGATACCAATTAGTATATAAGCTAATATAGCTCCTCCCGGACCAGCTTGAGAAATGACACTTCCAGTTGCCACAAAAAGTCCAGTACCTATAGCGCCACCTATAGCTATCATGGATATATGTCTCGAATTGAGACCACGTTTCATATTATTATCTTCCATATGCCGTCTCCCATCTATCTTAAAATATATCCTTCATTTTAATCTTTTTAAAGATACTATTCAATAACTTTTTAGTACTTTAAAGCGTAATTGTTAAATTTTTCTGATATTTCTTATATTTTTCTAACAATAACTTTAAAATAAGTTTATTTGCTATCGGAAAGGGGTTTAATTAAAATGGATACTACATAGTAATCAATATTAAATATAAAGGTGAGGGGGAGCTTGCTATGTCAAAACAGGATGGAAAATTAACTGGACTTTTTGGTGCTCCAGTTTCGGATAGAGAAAATAGTATGACAGCAGGACAACGTGGACCATTATTAATGCAGGACGTTTATTATTTAGAACAAATGTCTCACTTCGATAGAGAAGTGATTCCTGAACGTCGTATGCATGCGAAAGGTTCAGGTGCATTTGGAACGTTCACAGTTACAAATGACATCACACAATATACAAATGCGAAAATATTCTCAGAAGTCGGAAAACAAACAGAGATGTTTGCACGTTTTTCTACCGTATCAGGAGAACGTGGAGCAGCAGATTTAGAACGTGATATACGTGGGTTTGCTTTGAAATTCTACACTGAAGATGGAAACTGGGATTTAGTAGGTAACAATACGCCAGTTTTCTTCTTTAGAGATCCTAAACTATTTATTAGTTTGAATCGTGCTGTAAAACGAGATCCACGTACAAATATGAGAAGTGCACAAAATAACTGGGACTTTTGGACAGGTCTCCCTGAAGCATTGCATCAAGTGACAATATTAATGTCAGACAGAGGTATGCCAAAAGGATTCCGAAATATGCATGGATTCGGATCTCATACGTATTCTATGTATAATGATAAAGGTGAACGTGTATGGGTTAAATATCATTTCCGTACACAACAAGGAATTGAAAACTATACTGACGAGGAAGCAGCTAAAATTGTAGGTATGGATAGAGATTCTTCACAGAGGGATTTATATAATGCTATCGAAAATGGAGATTATCCAAAATGGAAAATGTACATTCAAGTTATGACAGAGGAACAAGCTAAAAATCATCCAGACAATCCTTTTGATTTAACAAAGGTATGGTATAAAAAAGACTATCCACTGATTGAAGTGGGAGAATTTGAGTTGAATCGTAATCCTGAGAATTATTTTCTTGATGTAGAGCAGGCAGCGTTTGCGCCTACAAATATTGTTCCTGGGTTAGATTATTCACCAGATAAAATGCTACAAGGACGTTTATTCTCATATGGAGATGCCCAACGTTATCGTTTAGGAGTTAATCATTGGCAGATTCCTGTCAATCAACCTAAGGGAGTTGGAGTTGAGAACTTGTGTCCATTTAGTCGTGATGGACAAATGCGTTTCTTAGATAATAACCAAGGTGGAGGCCCACATTATTATCCTAATAATCAAGGTATATATGAGTCACAGCCTGAACACAAGAAGCCACCATTCCCGACAGATGGTGATGGTTATGAATATAATTATCGCCAGGATGATGACAATTACTTTGAACAGCCAGGTAAATTATTCAGATTACAGTCCGAAGATGCAAAAGAGCGTATCTTCACAAATACAGCTAATGCAATGGATGGGGTCTCTAAAGATGTCAAAGTTCGCCACATTCGCCACTGCTATAAAGCTGATCCAGAATATGGGAAAGGTGTAGCAAAAGCTTTAGATATTGATATCAATCAAATTGATTTAGAGACAAACCAAGACGAAACATATGAAAACTTTAAATAATCTAAAATTCATAGATTGCTTACCACTGAATTTTATGATACAATCTTAAATCGTAAGAATTCCTAACAACATTAGAAAGGGTGTTTAACGTGCGCGTAAATATTACATTAGCCTGCACAGAGTGTGGCGATCGTAACTATATTACTACTAAAAATAAACGTAATAATCCTGAACGCATTGAAATGAAAAAATATTGCCCAAGATTAAATAAATATACGTTACATCGTGAAACAAAATAATTACTTATCTTTCAAATACGACAATTTGAAATGAAAACTCTCCTTAACTCATAGGGGAGTTTTTTTTAGTTTATACATAGATAGAAGGATTTTCACTTGTATATTTTGAAATATATGTTAATCTATAAAACGTAATAATTACGATTTGTAGAAAGAGGTTATAATATATGGCGAAAAAATCTAAAATAGCAAAAGAGCAAAAAAGACAAGAATTAGTAAATAAATACTACGAGTTACGTAAAGAGTTAAAAGCAAAAGGAGACTACGAAGCATTAAGAAAGTTACCAAGAGATTCATCTCCAACTAGACTAACTAGAAGATGTAAAGTAACTGGTAGACCTAGAGGTGTGTTACGTAAGTTTGAAATGTCTAGAATTGCATTTAGAGAACATGCGCATAAAGGTCAAATTCCAGGTGTAAAAAAATCTAGTTGGTAAAAATTTACTACTTAGGTCCATTTACAATAGAAGAAAAACAATGTACATTTAAAAAGGATGAATAATATGAATGATTTTTACAAAATTAAAGGTATTATTCGTATTTTGAATAAATATTTTGAAGATTAATTCTATTGTAAGGGGTTAAAAAAGATGAAAATTTTTGATTATGAAGATATACAATTAATTCCCAATAAATGTATTGTTGAAAGCAGATCTGAGTGTAATACTTCGGTTAAATTTGGGCCTCGTACTTTTAAATTGCCAGTTGTTCCAGCAAACATGCAAACAGTCATGAATGAAGAACTTGCGCAATGGTTTGCAGAAAACGATTATTTTTATATCATGCATAGATTTAATGAAGAAAATAGAATTCCATTTATAAAAAAAATGCATCATGAAGGGTTATTTGCTTCTATTTCTGTTGGAGTTAAAGAAAACGAATTTAATTTTATTGAAAAATTAGCTTCTTCATCGCTGATACCAGAATATATAACAATTGATATTGCTCATGGTCACTCAAATTCAGTTATAAATATGATTAAGCATATAAAAAAACATTTACCAAATAGTTTTGTGATAGCTGGAAATGTTGGGACTCCTGAGGGAGTAAGAGAACTTGAGAATGCTGGTGCAGATGCTACAAAAGTAGGTATTGGTCCAGGAAGAGTATGTATTACTAAAATTAAAACTGGGTTTGGTACAGGAGGTTGGCAACTTTCTGCGTTAAACCTTTGTAATAAGGCAGCTAGAAAACCTATTATTGCTGATGGAGGGTTAAGAACCCACGGTGATATAGCCAAATCAATTCGTTTTGGTGCCTCTATGGTGATGATTGGGTCTTTGTTTGCTGCCCACGAGGAATCACCGGGTGAAACCGTCGAGCTAGATGGCAAAAAATATAAAGAATATTTTGGTAGTGCCTCAGAATATCAAAAAGGTGAACATAAGAACGTTGAAGGTAAAAAAATGTTTGTAGAACACAAAGGATCTCTTAAAGATACGCTTACTGAAATGGAACAAGATTTACAGAGTTCAATTTCATATGCAGGAGGAAAGGACTTGAAGTCATTAAGAACAGTTGATTACGTCATAGTTAGAAATTCAATTTTTAATGGTGATAGAGATTAGTAAAAAGTAGTAGGTGAATACAATTAAAAGATTTCTTTTATTGATTACAGTTTTACTTTGCATCGTTATTTTTACGCCAGTCAAAGAAACTACTTTTATGATAAAAGCTCAAAATGATATACGTCATCAAATTAATCGATGGATTGATTCTGATTCAAATGACGATAATACTCAATTAGCGATTCCTAAAAAACAAGAATTTGCAATCAACAATATACAGATGAATATGACTAGAAAAGATGTTGAAGCACAGTTGGGACGGCATAAGCGTATGACTTCGAGTGTGTATGGCACAAATTGGTACACATATTATTCAAATGATTATAATCAATTTTTGATGGTGAGTTATATTAACAATCATGTTAATGCATTGTATACAAATCAAAATCTTATTTCATCTAAATCTCAAATTAAGTATGATACTCCTAAAGATGTTGTTAGGGAAAGATATGGGTCCCCGATTCAAGTTATAAAAAAAGGAAAAGTTGGTTTTGATGTAAAAAGTAATGAGTATGATGTTTTCCATAAAGACCATATTTATACCACAGTATTTTATGATAAACACAGAGATAATGGTGTGAAGTCATTATTACAAGTGAGTGAGAAAATGGAAAATCGTTTAAGATATCAATATGGTAGACCATCTAAATTACTTGCAAAGAGTTTTGAGTTGCAAAATTTTGACATTGTTAATGCTGAAAGAAAACAGCATGGCTTAAAAACATTAGATTATTCCAAGGATGTTTCTCATACTGCGCGTAAGCATAGTATTGACATGGTTAAGCATAATTACTTTGACCATGTAAATGAAAAGAAACTTTCTCCTTTTGATAGATTAAAAAAAGATGGAATCGAATTTAAAGCTGCTGGAGAAAATTTAGCATACGGACAATTGAATAGTATCTATGCACATGAAGGTTTGATGAATTCATTGGGGCATAGAAAGAATATTTTAAACACTCATTTTGATTACTTGGGCGTAGGTGTATATTTCAATGATCGAAGACAACCCTTTTGGACTGAAAATTATACAAGTTAAATGTTTATATATATGACTTATGGGTATAAGTAGTCCGTAAGGATGTAGATAAATATGAAGCAAAAAAGTAAAAAGCAAACTGATATACTTGAAAAAGTGAAAGAAATATTAGATAAGAACAAAAAAACAAAATCGGTTGGTCAGAAGTTGTATTGAATTTTTCTCTCACAACAGGTGTAGTTCAGAGTAAAAAATTTGATAAAAGCGTTATCTTAACACTAACACTGGCATCGAGATTAATATATTAAATACCCTAGGACATTAGTTGCTGTCCTAGGGTATTGTTTTTAAACCATATAAAAAATATAAGGAGGCCTACACTTAAAAATAAGAAATTGATTATAAATTTATTACATTTCTCTATATAATCCTATTACTTTACCTATTACAATGACATTATCTAAGTAAATAGGCTCCATAGTACTATTTTCAGGTTGTAGTCTATAACGATTTTTTTCTTTATAGAAGCGTTTAACAGTAGCTTCTTCATCTTCAGTCATAGCTACTATAATATCACCATTTTCAGCAATAGTTTGACTTCGTACAATTACTTTGTCGCCATCTAATATTCCAGCTTCAATCATACTTTCCCCAACTACATTTAAAATAAATATATCGCTGTTATGTGTTGAAGTTAAGTGCTCTGGTAGTGGAAAATATTCTTCTATATTTTCTACAGCGGTAATTGGAACGCCGGCCGTAACTTTACCGATAACCGGAACATGAATTGTTTCCTCTACATTTACCTCATCTAATTGTTCGCTAACTATCTCGATAGCTCTAGGTTTAGTAGGATCTCTTTTTATATATCCTTTTTCTTCTAATCTAGATAAATGTCCATGTACTGTAGAACTTGAAGCTAAACCGACAGCTTCGCCAATTTCTCGAACACTTGGTGGATAACCTTTTGTTTGAACAATTTTCTTAATATAATCATATATTTCACTTTGTCGCTTAGTGAGTTCTCTCATAAATAGGCACTCCTTATTATTGTTTGAGATAATTATATCATTAATTATCTTTTCTAACAAACATTTGTTCGCAATGTTGTTGACACAGAACTTATGTTCTGATAAATTACTTATACAAACAAATGTTCTAGGAGTGAGATTGGATGATTTTAAAATACAAATATAAATTTTTAACATATATGGCAATAGTAATAGTGTCTTGTATTGTTTTTTTAACTTTCTTTTTAAGTGTTAACCAAGGTGCTCAATCAGAACAAACGTACGAAATGACTGACCACAAGATTCATCAACATAATCAAAAAGGAACTACTCAAAACTATAAAGACAAACAAAATAGCGAACAGAATGATCAGTCTGTGTTCGCATTAGTCAATTAATTTTCATATTATCTACTGTAAAATGAGCGTAACAATTTGGTTATGCTTATTTTTTTGATATATTCTACTCAAGTAATAAGTATCATTAAAACTAACAGAATATTTGTTAATTATTATCATAACAATAAAATTTTATGCATTAAGAAAGAGGTTTCAAATGAGTAAAGAAAATTTAAATATTGATAGAATAAATGAATTAGCCAGAAAAAAGAAAGAACAGGGCTTAACCAATGAAGAGGCTAAAGAACAGACTAAATTAAGAAAACAGTATTTAGAAGAATTTAGAAAAGGTTTTAAACAACAGATAGAAAATACTAAGGTCATTGATCCTGAAGGAAATGATGTGACACCTGAAAAGTTAAAAAAGATACAAGAAGAGAATCACAATAAATAAAACAATAGAGTTCGACTCATCATTGATATATAAGTTGAAAATTTTCGTAGTCATTGATGATTTACTTAGAAATAATTTATTTTTAATTAACTTTTATGGAGTTAAACTAGGTATATAGTTTGAATCCAGTTATATCCTTAGATCTAATTTATCTGATTTTTCTTTATCATTTTAAAATAAAATAAGTTATAATTAAAAATAGATATTAATTGTAGAAAGGAAGACACAACGATGTTTAATGAAAAAGATCAATTAGCTATAGATACGATACGTGCTTTAAGCATTGATGCAATCGAAAAAGCAAATTCAGGACACCCTGGATTACCTATGGGAGCGGCACCTATGGCGTATACTTTATGGACGCGCCACCTTAATTTTAACCCTCAATCTAAAGATTTTTTTAATAGAGATAGATTTATTCTATCAGCAGGTCATGGTTCGGCTTTATTGTATAGCTTATTACATGTCTCTGGTAGTTTAGAACTTGAAGAACTTAAACAATTTAGACAATGGGGTTCGAAGACGCCTGGACATCCAGAATATAGACATACTGATGGCGTAGAAGTTACTACTGGTCCATTAGGTCAAGGTTTTGCCATGTCTGTAGGGATGGCGTTAGCAGAAAGTCATTTAGCAGGTAAATTTAATAGGGACCAATTTGATATAGTTGATCATTACACTTATGTATTAGCGTCTGATGGTGACTTAATGGAAGGTATCTCACATGAAGCTGCATCTTTTGCAGGTCATAATCAGTTAGATAAATTAATTGTCCTTTATGATTCAAATGATATATCTTTAGATGGAGATTTAGATAAATCATTTTCTGAAGATACGAAACAGCGTTTTGAAGCCTATGGTTGGAACTATATTCTAGTTGAAAATGGTAACGATTTAGATGAGATTGATAATGCAATCACTCAAGCTAAATCACAACAAGGACCTACTATTATCGAAGTTAAAACTATTATCGGTTTTGGTTCTCCTAATAAAGCTGGTTCAAATGGAGTTCATGGTGCTCCACTTGGTGAAGAAGAACGTGCACTTACATTTAAAGAATATGGATTAGATCCTGAAAAACGTTTTAATGTTCCTGAAGATGTATACGAAATATTTAAATCAACAATGTTAAAACGTGCAAATGAAAATGAAGAGGCTTGGAATAATATGCTTAAAAATTATAGTGAAGCCTATCCAGAATTAGCTGAGGAATTTAAATTAGCAATGAGTGGTAAGTTACCAAATAATTACGCTGATGCCTTACCAGAATATGATTTAAATCACAGTGGTGCTTCTAGAGCTGATTCAGGAGAAATAATTCAAAAATTAAGTGAATTTGTTCCTTCATTCTTTGGTGGATCAGCAGACTTAGCAGGTTCAAATAAATCTAACGTTAAAGAAGCTAAAGATTATAATAAAGATACTCCAGAAGGTAAAAACGTATGGTTTGGTGTACGTGAATTTGCAATGGGAGCAGCAGTAAACGGTATGGCAGCACATGGTGGACTTCATCCGTATGCAGCAACATTCTTTGTATTCAGTGATTATCTAAAACCAGCTTTACGATTATCATCAATCATGGGGCTCAATTCAACATTCATCTTTACTCATGATTCAATTGCTGTAGGTGAAGATGGACCCACACACGAACCTATAGAACAATTAGCAGGTCTTCGTGCCATTCCTAATATGAATGTTATTCGTCCAGCTGATGGCAATGAAACACGTGTAGCTTGGGAAGTTGCACTTGAATCAGAACAAACGCCAACATCATTAGTGTTAACTCGTCAAAATTTACCAACTTTGGATGTTGATAAACAAACAGTTGAAAATGGTGTGAGAAAAGGTGCGTATATTGTTTTTGAAACAGAACAACAACTTGAATATTTATTATTGGCATCAGGATCAGAAGTTAATTTAGCTGTAGAAGCTGCAAAAGAATTAGAGCAACAAGGTAAAGGTGTACGAGTTATTTCTATGCCAAACTGGTACGCATTTGAACAACAATCTTCTGAATATAAAGAATCAATTTTACCTTCTGATGTTACTAAACGTATAGCTATCGAAATGGCATCACCACTCGGTTGGCATAAATATGTTGGTATTGAAGGTAAAGTTATTGGTATAGATAGTTTTGGTGCTAGTGCTCCTGGAGATTTAGTAGTTGAAAAGTATGGATTCACTAAAGAAAATATTTTAAAACAAGTCCGTTCATTATAAATTTAGACAATGATTTAGTTGAACTTTTTAGGTTACTAACCATCAAAATTGGTTAGTAACCTTTTAGATATTAAAATAGAATTTAATAATATCTTTGGCTTTGTTATGATAATAAATGGAGTACTAATCGTTATTATTCAAGAATGTCTTGAAATAACAGAACGAATTTAGTAAAATTCATAAGGATACAGAAAGCGGGTGAAACAATGGCAATTTGGGTAGCAATTATTCTGATCGTTATAGCACTTATTGCAGGTTTAATTGGTGGTTTCTTATTAGCTAGAAAATATATGAAAGATTACTTAAAGAAAAATCCACCTATCAATGAGGAAATGCTACGTATGATGATGATGCAAATGGGACAAAAACCATCTCAAAAGAAAATCAATCAAATGATGACAATGATGAATAAAAATATGAATCAAAAAATGTAAGGTTCATAGACATTATATTAATGAGTGTTACAGAAACTTATCAAAATAACTGTAGCGCTCTTTTTTTACTTATTATTAATATATTAATTTTATGTTCTAGTAATGAATTAAATACTATATATGTATTAAAATGTTAAAACTTGAACATTTAAAGTGTCAATTTTATAGTGATAGTGATATACTATCAAATGATTATTTAAGCGAATAAGTTTATGTCAAAAGAGGGTGTCAATTTGGCTTATTTAGTCTTTTCCATTGTGTTTGCATTTTTAATGGGGGCTGTCGTTATAGTGATAAGAATGAAAGCACAACAGTTTCCAGTCAATGAAAAGAAAATTATCTTACCACCATTTTTTATGGCTACCGGTGCATTGATGTATGTGGTACCATACTTTAGATTAACTGGTATGGAAATGTTAGAATCTTTGATATTAGGTGTTTTGTTTTCTACTGTTTTAATCTGGACTTCTAGATTTGAAGTAAAAGATGATAATATTTATATGAAACGGTCTAAAGCATTTCCAATTATTTTAATATCATTATTAATAATAAGAACAGTTATTAAAATATTTATAAGTAGCGAAATTGATCCAGGTGAAATTGCTGGTATGTTTTTTTTACTCGCATTTTGTATGATAGTACCTTGGAGATGTGCAATGCTTTATAAATATAAAAAATTGCAAAAGAATCTTATTAAGTAATATGTTTAACCACTTATCATTATTTTGATAGGTGGTTTTTTACTTGAAAAAGGTAAAAAAAGCATATAGAATTGAAACGAACAAACGTTCTTATCAGGAGGGTAATTATGAAAATTGTACATACCGCTGATTGGCATCTGGGTAAAATTTTAAATGGAAAGCAATTGCTTGAAGACCAAAAATATATTTTAACTCAATTTAAACAACATATGGAGAAGGAACAACCAGATTTAATAGTCATTGCAGGTGATTTGTATGACACCTCATATCCAAGTAAAGAAGCGATAGGTTTACTAGAAGAGACTATTGAATACTTAAATATAGAACTTGAAATTCCAATAATCATGATAAGCGGTAACCATGATG
This sequence comes from Staphylococcus sp. MSU001, assembly GCF_052976705.1. Taxonomy (NCBI): domain Bacteria; kingdom Bacillati; phylum Bacillota; class Bacilli; order Caryophanales; family Staphylococcaceae; genus Staphylococcus; species Staphylococcus sp. MSU001. Next base: position 272,039 of record NZ_JBRIKK010000001.1, on the reverse strand, counting down.
GTAGGGAAAGATTGAATTATGGCGCTAAGTGGTTTGAGAATAATCAACTTTACATAAGAACTCAACTAGAAAATATTGATGATCCAATAGAATTGAGTGGTGTTCAATTTTTCACTTTACCTTTCGCAACTGTGAGTGAAGTGCAAAATTATTTTAAGGATAAGCAAATAGAAACATATCAACAAGCATTAAACGAATGCTTAGAGCAAATGTCTAGTTCCATAGATAATAATAAGGTAAATATACTAATTGGTCATTTAACTATAGAGGGCGGTAAAACTTCAGATTCGGAAAGACCATTAACTATTGGAACAGTAGAATCAGTTGATATGCATTCTTTTCGGTTGTTTGATTATGTAATGCTTGGGCACCTACATCATCCATTTAGTATAAATAACTCTTTTATCAAATATAGCGGTTCGATATTGCAATACTCTTTCTCTGAAGTAACTCAATCTAAAGGATATAGAGTTCTTGATATTGAAAATAACCAAATATTAAATGAAACTTTTGTTCCTTTAAAACCTCTAAGAGAATTAGAAGTTATTGAAGGTGATTATGAAGATATTATTCAAGAAAGAATAAAAGTAAAAAATAAAAATAATTATTTTCATTTTAAGTTAACGAATGTTTCTCATGTTACTGATCCAATGATGAAACTGAAACAAATTTATCCCAATATATTAGCGCTATCGAATGTAGCATTTGAGCATAGTGAGAATTTTAGCCATGTCGAAATCAAAAAGCAAGATGATCAGACAATTATAGAAAATTTTTATGAAAATATGACAGATCAACATCTGAGTCAAGTTCAATCAGACAAAATAAAGCACTTGTTAAGTTTTATATTGGACAGGGAGGGATAAGATTTGAAGCCTTTACATATAGTTATGGAGAACTTTGGCCCTTTTATTAAAGAAACTATTGATTTTGAGCAAGTTGAAACTGATCAACTCTTTCTAATTAGTGGTAAAACTGGATCTGGTAAAACAATGATATTTGATGCTATAGTATACGCTTTATACGGCATGGCTTCGACCAAAACTAGAAAAGAAGGAGATTTGAGAAGTCATTTTGCAGACGGTAAATCGCCAATGTCAGTAATTTATCAATTTAAAGTTAATAATCAAACCTTTAAAATTCATAGAGAAGCACCTTTTATTAAAGAGGGGAATATAACTAAAACGCAAGCCAAGTTAAATATATATGAATTAGTTGATAATCAATTTGAATTAAGAGAAAGTAAAGTGAATCAAGGTAATCAATTTATTGTACAATTATTAGGCGTTAATGCTGAACAATTTCGTCAATTATTTATTTTGCCTCAAGGAGAATTTAAAAAGTTTCTTCAGTCAAATAGTAAAGATAAACAATCGATTCTTAGAACACTTTTTAATAGTGAGCGATTTGATGAGATTAGACATCTACTTGTAGAAAATGTAAAGCAAGAAAAAGTACAAATTGAAAATAGATACACTCAAATTGAAAATTTATGGAATGATATAGATACATTTAATAATGATGAATTGGCCTTATATAAAGAATTAGAGAGTTCTCAGACAGATAAAATGATTGAAAAATTCCCACAATTTAATGATTATGGATACAAAATTCTCAAGTCATTTGAAGATGCTAAGATTAAAATAACTAAAGAATTAGATGATTTAAATCATAAATATAAAGTGAATGTTGAATTAAGTGAGAATACTAAAAAATTAAAAGCGGAAACAATCAAATTTGACGAATTAAAAAAAGAACAAAACTATATTGATAAATTGAATCAAGAATTAAAAATGATTCAGGAATCTAAAGTATTAATCACCTATTTTACTAGGCTGCAAAGTTTAAAAAAAGGTAAAGCTGAATTAGAGTCACTTCATGAGCAATCAAAATTAAATGAAACAAACTATTGCAATGAAATTAAAGATTTTCAAAACCAACTCGACCATTTATCAACACGAGAAAATGAAATAACTCAATTTAATCAGTATCTAGAAAAAAACCAAGTTTTCTTTAATCAATTAGATATGATTATTAGTAGTTATCAACAAAAACCGGTAATTGAAGAAGAAATAAAAAGATTATACAGTGAATATAATGATTTAATAACCAAAAAAGAAAAATTGACGAAAGAATTGAACGATAAAAACAAAGATTTTGCAATTATTGAACATTACACTGAAGAGATTTATAACCTGAAAAAGATTATAGATGAATATGAAAGACAAAAAAAGGATGAGAAATTATTTGATAAATTACAACAAGATAAATCATCTTATCTTAGTAAATTAAATGAGAAGAAAGAACAGTTAAATGAAATTGAATCATCAATAATTAATATAGATGCGACTTTAATTGATTTGAATGACAAAAAGGATTTTGTAAATGAAATAAAGTCCGCTTTGTCAGTAGGGGATACTTGTCCAATTTGTGGTAATGAAATACATTCATTGGGAGAACATATTGATTTTGAATCAATTGCTCAAAAAAATAATAAAATAAAACAGTTTGAAAGTAAGAAGGTAAAAATTCGTGATGAAATAATCAAAATAGAAACTCGAATTGAGGAATTAAATCATAGAGAAAAAGAATTAAATTTTGAGAAACAAGAAAAGAAGGATATTAGTGAGCTTCAAAAACAACTTAATCATTTGAAACAACTAAAAGATGAACAACAAAGCATAAATAAGTTAGTAGAAAATTTTGAGAAACAAGAAAAAGAAATAGTTAATAAAATACATCAGTTTGATTTAGATTTGAGTAGAAAGAACACGCAAAAAGAAAAACTGGAAATTCAAATTAATGATTTTGAACGACATTCACAATTTTCATCAGTAAAGGATTTTGAAGCTTATTATTCTCATGCTAAAAAACAAGTTGAGAACTATGAGTATGATAAAGAAAAAACTAAAAATAAATTGAACGAGTTAAATAATAAGTTAAAGATAGAAATGAATGATCAAAAACATTTAACTGAGAATTTAACTCAAACAAGTAAAGAAATAAATAATTTAGAATTAAAAATGGAAAAAGAAATGCAACAACTTGGTTTTGAGTCTTATGATCAAGTCAAAAGCGCTGCAGATTTAAGTGCCCAAAAAGATGAAATAGAAAGAGAAATTAGTATTTATAATAAGAACTATCAAAGTTTTGAAATAGAGATTAACAGACTCAATGAATTAGTTAAAGGAAAAAAATTATTAAATTTAGAAGATTTACGACAATCTATAGAAAAAACAAACTTGAAACTAGATGAAACGAATTCACAGATAGCTACGATTAGCTATAAAATAGATAATAACTCTAACAAATTTAATAACATAAAAAATATAATTCAGATCCTCGATGATGAATTAAAAGTGCAAAAAGAAATTTTCTTGCTATCAGAAATATTAGCAGGTAAAAATGATTATAAATTAACACTAGAAAATTATGTTTTAATTTATTACTTGGAAAAAATAATTTTTCAAGCGAATCAACGACTTTCATTTATGAGTGGTAATAGATATCAACTGATTAGAAGAGAGGCCATTTCCTTAGGATTAAGTGGATTGGAAATTGACGTGTTTGATTTTCATTCAAATAAATCGAGACACATAAGTTCACTTTCAGGAGGAGAAACATTTCAAGCATCACTGGCTTTAGCTTTAGGATTAAGTGAAGTCGTACAACAAGAATCAGGTGGGATCACCTTAGATTCTATGTTTATAGATGAAGGATTTGGCACTTTAGATCAAGAAACACTTGAAACTGCGATAGATACATTAATTAATTTAAAATCATCTGGGCGCATGGTTGGTATAATCTCACATGTAAGCGAGCTTAAGCAACGCATTCCATTGATTTTAGAAGTGACAAGCAACCAATACGAAAGTCATACACAATTTAGAAAAAATTAAAAAAATAGAGACTTAAGATTTTGTGACATGATCTAATTTAAAGCTATTGATTTTTCAATACTTTAATAAGAACATGTATAAATTCTTTAAGTCTCTATAATTGAATATAGTGATTTGATTATTTTTTAAGCAAGTCTCTAATTTCTGTTAATAAAACAGTATTTTCTTCCACTTCTTCTTCTTTCTCTTCTTTTTTCATAACTGTATTAGCTATCTTAACAAAGATAAATAAAGCAAAAGCAATTATAATGAAGTCAATTATTGATTGTATGAAAAGTCCATACTTGATACCCCAAAAAGACCAATCTTCAGCAAAATCAACTGAACCAAATAATTTACCAATTAATGGCATGATAATGTATTGGACTAGGGATGTAACTATTTTATTAAACGCTGCCCCCATAACTACAGCAATAGCTAAGTCTAAAACATTGCCTTTGAGTGCAAACTCTTTAAATTCTTTTAACATAAAGCATATCCCTTCTTTTAAAATATATTTCTGATTATACAATATATAAATATTTTAGCAAATACTATAATTATGTAAATTTGATAATGTTGAAGACCTTTGTTAATCTATTAAAGTGTATTGGTAAAGTTAAAAATTTTAAAATAAAATTTAATTTTTTGATTTTACTGCCTTGAAAAATTAAATATTCGAATGAAGGGAGTAATTAATTATGAATTCTTCTTCACAAGAGAAGAAAAATAAAAAGTTTTCTTCGGTTTTCATCTATAGTTCAATTATTGCAGCTATAGTAGTGATCATCGGTGCTGTTTGGCCTGAGAAATTCGATAGCGTTACTAATACAGCTAAGATGTGGATTACTAATAATTTGGGTTGGTATTACCTTATTTTAACAACAGTAATTGTATTCTTCTGTATTTTCTTGATATTCAGTCCAATTGGGAAACTTAAATTAGGGAAACCTAATGACAAACCAGAATTTAATACAATTTCTTGGTTCGCAATGCTATTCAGTGCTGGTATGGGTATTGGTTTAGTATTCTATGGTGCAGCTGAACCTATGGCACATTTTGCAGCTCCACCAACAGCTGATCCTGAAACGACAAAAGCATACACTGAGTCTTTAAGATCTACATTTTTCCATTGGGGATTCCACGCATGGGCAATTTATGGTGTGGTAGCTTTAGCCTTAGCTTATTCTCAATTCCGTAAAGGAGAACCTGGATTAATTTCTAGAACTTTACGTCCATTATTGGGAGATAAAGTTGAAGGACCAATAGGTACTTTAATTGATGTATTATCTGTTTTTGCTACATTAGTTGGTGTAGCTGTATCTCTAGGTATGGGCGCGCTTCAAATTAATGGTGGCTTACATTATTTATTTGACGTGCCGAACAACACTTTTGTTCAAGGTATTATTATTGTTGTTGTAACAATTTTATTTATTGCTAGTGCTTGGTCAGGTTTAAGCAAGGGAATTCAATATTTAAGTAATTTAAATATAGGTCTTGGTACGGTATTAATGATTGTTACATTAATTGTTGGACCAACTGTTTTAATCTTAAATATGATGACAAGTTCTACAGGTAGTTTATTAAATTCATTCTTATTTAACAGTTTTGATACCGCTGCGTTAAACGGTCAAAAGCGTGAATGGATGTCAACGTGGACATTATACTATTGGGGTTGGTGGCTAAGTTGGAGTCCATTCGTTGGTGTATTCATCGCACGTGTATCTAAAGGTCGTTCTATAAGGGAATTTATTTCAGGTGTTTTATTAGTACCGGCACTTGTTAGTTTTATATGGTTCAGTGTTTTCGGCGTATTAGGAATTGAAACTGGTAAAAAACATTCGGATCTCTTTAAAATGTCACCTGAAACGCAGTTGTTTGGTGTATTCAACCATATTCCGTTAGGTATTGTTTTATCTATCATTGCATTATTGCTTATTGCTTCTTTCTTTGTTACTTCAGCTGACTCAGCAACATTCGTATTAGGTATGCAAACTACATTTGGATCATTAAATCCAAGTAGTCTAGTTAAAGTAACTTGGGGAGTTGCGCAAGCACTTATTGCCTTTGTACTATTATTAGCTGGTGGAGGAGATGGCTCTAAAGCCTTGAATGCTATTCAAAGTGCTGCCATTATAAGTGCTTTCCCATTCTCATTCGTCGTCATAATGATGATGATAAGTTTCTACAAAGATGCAAATAAGGAACGTAAATTCCTTGGATTAACACTTACGCCAAATAAACATCGTTTACAAGAATATGTTAAATATCAACAAGAAGATTATGAAACAGATATTCTAGAAAAAAGAGAAGTTAGAAGAAATAAAGAAAAAGAAGAATAAAGTGTAATTGCTTTATAAACCTGAGACAAACAAAATTGTCTCAGGTTTTTTTATAAAAATCACTAATATCTCACTACTAAAATTTTATTATTATATCTGCTGATAGATACAGTATCAAATTGATATCATTTCATTTTTGAGCGCATAAGCTTATAAGTTTGTGGTCATTCAATTTGTATGAAGAAACCGAATAGTAGTTTGATATTTAAAATGATGTTCATTATTGATAACCATTCTCAATTAATAACATTTACTTATTGCGCTAATATCTTACGATAAGTTTTTCTTATATAAACTGATTACAAAAGCGAAATGAAAATAAAGCGTTTTCTAAAGGTACATAGTTGTTTTGATAAACATATAATAATACAATTTAATTAACGGCATATAAATATATATAAATATCAAGGGGGATATAAAATGGCTTCTAATATTAAAGAACAAGCAAAGAAACAATTCGAATTAAATGGTCAATCATATACTTACTATGACTTACAAACATTAGAAGAAAAAGGGCTAACTAAAATTTCTAAATTACCATATTCAATTCGCGTATTGTTAGAATCTGTGTTACGACAAGAGGATGATTTTGTTATAACTGATGATCATATCAAAGCATTAAGTGAATTCGGTAATGAAGGTAACGAAGGTGAAGTTCCATTCAAACCTTCTCGTGTTATTTTACAAGACTTTACAGGTGTGCCAGCAGTAGTAGATTTGGCTTCATTGCGTAAAGCTATGAATGATGTTGGTGGGGATATTAATAAAATCAACCCAGAAGTACCTGTGGATTTAGTTATCGACCATTCTGTTCAAGTCGATAGTTACGCTAATCCAGAAGCATTAGAACGTAATATGAAATTAGAATTTGAACGTAACTATGAACGTTATCAATTCTTAAACTGGGCAACAAAAGCTTTTGATAACTATAATGCAGTACCTCCTGCTACAGGTATTGTTCATCAAGTAAACTTAGAGTATTTAGCAAATGTTGTACATGTAAGAGATGTTGATGGTGAAAAAACAGCATTTCCTGACACTTTAGTTGGTACAGATTCACATACTACAATGATAAATGGTATTGGTGTTCTAGGTTGGGGCGTTGGTGGTATCGAAGCCGAAGCAGGTATGTTAGGGCAACCGTCATATTTTCCAATTCCTGAAGTTATCGGGGTGCGTTTAACTCATTCTTTACCACAAGGTTCAACAGCTACCGATTTGGCTTTACGTGTGACTGAAGAATTACGTAAAAAAGGTGTGGTTGGAAAATTTGTTGAATTCTTTGGTCCAGGTGTTCAACATTTACCATTAGCAGACAGAGCTACAATTGCTAACATGGCCCCAGAATATGGCGCAACATGTGGTTTCTTCCCAGTAGATGAAGAATCATTGAAATATATGAAACTTACTGGCCATGACGAAGAACATATTGAATTGGTTAAAGAATATTTACAACAAAATCATATGTTCTTTGATGTTGAAAAAGAGGACCCTGAATATACAGATGTTATTGATTTAGACTTATCTACAGTAGAGGCATCACTTTCTGGTCCAAAGCGTCCACAAGATTTAATTTTCTTAAGTGATATGAAAAAAGAATTTGAAAAATCAGTAACAGCTCCTGCTGGTAATCAAGGTCATGGACTTGATCAAAGTGAATTTGATAAAAAAGCAGAAATTAATTTTAATGATGGGTCTAAAGCAACTATGAAAACAGGAGATATCGCAATTGCTGCTATTACCTCATGTACTAACACTTCTAACCCATATGTTATGTTAGGTGCTGGTTTAGTTGCTAAAAAAGCTGTAGAAAAAGGATTGAAAGTACCAGAGTTCGTTAAGACGTCACTTGCTCCAGGTTCAAAAGTTGTTACAGGGTATTTAAGAGATTCTGGATTACAACAATATTTAGATGATTTAGGTTTCAACCTTGTTGGTTATGGTTGTACTACATGTATTGGTAACTCAGGGCCACTATTGCCTGAAATTGAAAAGGCAGTTGCAGATGAAGATTTATTAGTAACTTCAGTCTTATCAGGTAATCGTAATTTTGAAGGTCGAATCCACCCATTAGTGAAAGCAAACTATTTAGCATCACCACAACTTGTTGTAGCTTATGCGCTTGCTGGTACAGTAGATATTGATTTACAAAATGAACCAATTGGTAAAGGCAAAGATGGTAAAGATGTATACTTACAAGACATTTGGCCTTCAATACAAGAAGTTTCTGATACTGTAGATAAAGTTGTTACACCTGAACTATTCTTAGAAGAATATAAAAATGTATATCATAACAATGAAATGTGGAATGAAATAGATGTAACCGATGAACCATTATATGATTTTGATCCTAATTCAACATATATTCAAAATCCAACATTTTTCCAAGGATTATCTAAAGAGCCGGGTAAAATTGAACCGCTTAAAAGTTTGAGAGTTATGGGTAAATTTGGTGATTCTGTTACAACAGACCATATTTCTCCAGCAGGTGCTATCGGCAAAGATACACCAGCAGGTAAATATTTATTAGATCATGATGTTGCAATTCGCAACTTTAACTCTTATGGTTCCCGTCGTGGTAACCACGAAGTAATGGTACGTGGTACATTTGCTAATATTCGTATCAAAAACCAACTTGCTCCAGGTACTGAAGGTGGATTTACAACATACTGGCCTACCGGAGAAATAATGCCTATATATGATGCAGCAATGAAATATAAAGAAGATGGAACTGGCTTAGTTGTCTTAGCTGGTAATGACTATGGAATGGGATCTTCTCGTGATTGGGCTGCAAAAGGTACGAATTTATTAGGAGTTAAAACTGTCATAGCACAAAGTTATGAACGTATTCATCGCTCTAACTTAGTTATGATGGGGGTATTACCGCTTCAATTCCAACAAGGAGAATCTGCAGAAACACTAGGTCTTGATGGTAAAGAAGAAATATCTGTAGACATTAATGAAGATGTACAACCACATGATCTTGTAAATGTGACTGCTAAAAAAGAAAATGGTGAAATCATTAATTTCAAAGCTATTGTACGTTTTGATTCACTAGTAGAATTAGACTATTATCGTCATGGTGGTATTTTACAAATGGTATTAAGAAATAAACTCGCGCAGTAATTTAATATAATTTTGACTCATTATTAATTCAAAGCAGTCATGCTAACTATTGTGTTGGTATGACTGCTTTATGTTATCCTTAATTGAAAGAATAAGTTAAAGTTGAAAGAAGGATTACTCCAATGATATACAGTTTGACTGAAATTGAAGCAAGATATCAAGAAACGGATAAAATGGGGGTTATCTATCACGGTAACTACGCAACATGGTTTGAAGTTGCGAGAACTGACTATATAAGAAAACTTGGCTTCAGTTATGCCTCTATGGAAGAACAAGGTGTTATTTCACCAGTTGTAGATTTAAAAGTGCAATATAAAAAATCAATTTACTATCCTGAAAAGGTTACAGTAAAAACATGGGTAGAAAAATATTCTAGATTACGTTCAACGTATTGTTATGAGGTTTATAATGAAAATGGAGAATTAGCTACGACTGGTTCAACAGAGCTTATCTGTATTAAAGCAGATACATTTAAACCCATACGCCTGGATAGATATTTTCCTGAGTGGCATGAGACTTATAGTAAGGTTAACCAGTTAAATAAAGAAGGTAAAGATGCTGAGGTTACGTTTGGCACTGATCATTTATAAAAAGAAGCGAAGTGGTTTATCGCTTCTTTTTTTATATGTATAATTATATTAATTTCGTTTGTAGATGATCTCATCTTCATGATCGATTGCATCTACTGTTAGTGTTTCATCTTGAAAATACCATAAATCTTTTTCCACAATAACGACATTTATTTCGAAGAATGTTTGTTCAAAACCTATTTCAATAGCATCTTTATTTTCTACGGTGAACGCTGGACTAAATCCTTGTTTTAATTGGAATTCTCCTCCATATTTTACATAAAACTGAAGAACTTTATTGCTTATAGGTAAATCCAATTCGTTTTTAAACCATTCTATTGCCTTTTGAGTTAATTTTATATTCATAGTGTTATCACCTTACTTTTTTAAATTTTTATTTATCTAAATTTTAAAGGCATGATAGCATAATACATTTGATATGCTCTTTTATTGTAATCGAGTAAATATAAATTCATAGAAAATAATGAATCTTTTCAAAATTTTAAGTTTTTATTTTATTTTGGCCATTAAGTTATTAATCGCTAATATATTAATAATGCCTGGAACATTGATTTGAAGTCCCAGGCTCTAAACAATTAGAAATTTGAGTTACATCCATTTAATTTTAGGTTCTTCACCTTTAAAAATTCTAACTATATTAGATTTGTGTCGAATGATTAATATGATTGAAACAATTCCGCTAACAGCAAGTAAAATATAATCATGAATGATAATTGAACCGATTACACAACTAATTGCTGCAATGATACTTGATAAAGAAACATATTTAAAGATTTTTAATACACTAAAAAAGATAATTGCCAATATAAGAAGTAAAATAGGATTGACACCTAATACAACTCCTGCACTGGTAGCTACTGCTTTTCCGCCATTAAATTTCAGATATATTGGATACACGTGACCGAGTATTGCAAACAATCCTACTATTAAACCATTTGTAAAGAAGGTGCTTATAACACCATCCGCATGAACTGGGAACCATAGTGGAAAAAAGACTGTAATAAATCCCTTGAAAATATCTAAAAACGTAACTATAAATCCGGCTGGTCTTCCAAGAACACGAAAACTGTTAGTTGCTCCAGTATTTCCACTACCGTATTGTCTTATATCTTTTTTAAAAAATAATTTACCAATAATTAACCCACTTGGGAATGCACCAATCAGATAACTCAAGATTAACATGACGATGATCATCATAAAAACTTACACATCCTTTAGAAACTTAGCTTCATTCTACCACACTCAATATTAATTAGAACATTGTTAATTTAATTTAATTCAATAAAGTTACTCAAACAACTTAGTAATTTAAATGACACTTGCAATTTAGGTGAATTTATATAAGAATAACTATTGTATAGTTTTAATAACGAACGTACGTTTGTAGGAGGGCGAAATCATTGGCAATGAATAAACAAAATAATTATTCAGATGATTCAATTCAGGTACTTGAAGGACTAGAAGCTGTTAGAAAGAGACCTGGTATGTACATTGGATCAACTGATAAACGAGGATTACATCATCTTGTATATGAAGTTGTCGATAACTCCGTCGATGAAGTATTAAATGGTTATGGTGATGCAATTACAGTAACAATTAATCAGGATGGTAGTATTTCTATTGAAGATAATGGTCGAGGTATGCCAACAGGTATACATGCGTCTGGCAAACCTACTGCAGAAGTTATATTTACTGTTTTACATGCTGGAGGTAAGTTTGGACAAGGGGGTTATAAAACATCTGGAGGTCTCCATGGGGTAGGTGCTTCTGTTGTAAATGCCCTTAGTGAATGGCTTGAAGTTGAAATTCATAGAGATGGTAATATCTACACCCAAAATTTCAAAAATGGTGGTATTCCAGCGACAGGCTTAGTAAAAACTGGAAAAACAAAAAAAACAGGTACTAAAGTTACATTTAAACCAGACCCAGAAATATTTAAGTCAACGACGACTTTTAATTTTGATATTTTAAGTGAGCGTTTACAAGAATCTGCATTTTTACTTAAAGATTTAAAAATTACACTTACTGATTTACGTAGTGGAAAAGAACGAGAAGAAATCTACCATTACGAAGAAGGAATTAAAGAATTTGTTAGTTATGTCAATGAAGGTAAAGAAGTATTACATGATGTCACTACATTTGCAGGGCATTCCAATGGAATAGAGGTAGACGTAGCATTCCAATATAATGATCAGTACTCTGAGAGCATATTAAGTTTTGTAAATAATGTTCGTACAAAGGATGGAGGTACTCATGAAGTTGGTTTCAAAACAGCGATGACTCGTGTTTTTAATGAATATGCACGTCGTATAAACGAACTGAAAGATAAAGATAAAAATTTAGACGGTAATGATATTCGTGAAGGTTTAACAGCGATTATTTCAGTACGTATACCAGAAGAACTTCTTCAATTTGAAGGGCAAACGAAATCAAAACTTGGTACTTCAGAAGCAAGGAGTGCTGTAGACTCTGTTGTTTCAGAGAAATTACCATATTACTTAGAAGAAAAGGGCCAATTATCCAAATCATTAGTTAAAAAAGCAATTAAAGCTCAACAAGCACGCGAGGCTGCTCGTAAAGCTAGAGAAGATGCACGCTCCGGAAAGAAAAGTAAACGTAAAGATACATTGCTATCAGGTAAGTTAACACCTGCGCAAAGTAAAAATACTGATAAAAACGAGTTATATTTAGTTGAGGGTGATTCAGCGGGAGGTTCTGCAAAATTAGGACGCGACCGTAAATTCCAAGCTATTTTACCTCTTCGTGGGAAGGTGATTAATACAGAAAAGGCACGTTTAGAGGATATTTTTAAAAATGAAGAAATTAATACGATTATTCATACTATTGGTGCTGGTGTTGGTACTGACTTTAAAATTGAAGATAGTAATTACAACAGAATTATTATCATGACAGATGCTGATACGGATGGTGCACATATTCAAGTATTATTGCTTACATTTTTCTTTAAATATATGAAACCACTTGTTCAAGCTGGACGTGTCTTTATTGCGTTACCGCCTTTATACAAATTAGAAAAAGGTAAAGGTAAGAATAAAAAAGTTGAGTACGCTTGGACTGATGAAGAATTAGAAAATTTACAAAATCAATTAGGAAAAGGTTTCACATTACAGCGTTATAAAGGTCTTGGTGAGATGAATCCAGAACAATTATGGGAAACTACAATGAATCCAGAAACTCGAACATTAATTAGAGTTCAAGTTGAAGATGAAGTTCGTTCATCAAAACGTGTCACTACTTTGATGGGGGATAAGGTTGCCCCAAGAAGAGAGTGGATTGAAAAACACGTTGAATTTGGTATGCAAGAAGATCAAAGTATTTTGGATAATAAAGAAGTCCAAATACTAGAGAATGAAAAATATATTGAGGAGGAAACGAATTGAGTGAGATAATTCAAGATTTGTCACTTGAAGATGTTATTGGTGACCGATTTGGACGTTATAGTAAATATATCATTCAAGAACGTGCATTACCTGATGTACGTGATGGTTTAAAACCAGTACAACGACGTATACTATTCGCAATGTATTCTAGTGGGAATACGTATGATAAAAATTTCCGTAAAAGTGCGAAAACTGTCGGTGATGTTATAGGCCAGTATCATCCTCATGGAGACTCTTCAGTATATGATGCTATGGTGCGCTTAAGTCAAGATTGGAAGTTACGTCATGTTCTAATTGAAATGCATGGGAATAATGGTAGTATCGATAACGATCCTCCAGCTGCTATGCGTTACACAGAAGCTAAACTTAGTCAATTATCAGAAGAACTATTAAGGGATATTAATAAGGAAACAGTATCATTTATTCCAAACTATGATGACACAACTTTGGAACCAATGGTATTACCAGCGAGATTTCCTAATTTATTAATTAATGGATCTACGGGGATTTCTTCAGGATATGCTACTGATATCCCGCCACATAACCTTGCCGAAGTGATACAAGGTACATTGAAGTATATCGATCAACCTGATATTACAATTAATCAGCTGATGAAATATATCAAAGGGCCTGACTTTCCTACAGGTGGTATCATTCAAGGAATAGAAGGTATTAAAAAAGCGTATGAGACTGGTAAAGGAAAGGTTGTCGTGCGTTCACGAGTAGATGAAGAACCTTTAAGAAGTGGACGTAAACAATTAATTGTGACTGAAATTCCTTATGAAGTGAATAAAAGTAGTTTAGTTAAAAGAATCGACGAATTACGTGCTGATAAAAAGGTTGATGGTATTGTAGAAGTTCGAGATGAGACTGATAGAACTGGATTACGAATTGCAATCGAATTAAAAAAAGATGCTAATAGCGAATCAATCAAAAACTATTTATATAAGAATTCGGATTTACAAATTTCATATAATTTTAATATGGTTGCTATTAGTGAAGGCCGCCCTAAGTTGATGGGATTACGTGAAATTATAGAAAGTTATTTAAATCATCAAATTGAAGTGGTTACAAATAGAACGCGCTATGACTTAGAGCAAGCTGAAAAACGTATGCATATTGTGGAAGGATTAATGAAAGCTTTATCTATACTTGATGAAGTTATTGCATTGATACGTAATTCTAAAAATAAAAAAGATGCTAAAGATAATTTAGTTGCAGAATATGACTTTACTGAAGCTCAAGCAGAAGCTATTGTCATGTTACAGCTATATAGATTAACAAATACTGACATAGAAGCTTTGAAAAAAGAACATGAAGAGTTAGAAGCTTTAATAAAAGAATTAAGAAATATCTTAGATAATCATGAGGCGCTTTTAGCAGTAATTAAAGATGAACTAAATGAAATTAAAAAGAAATTTAAAGTGGATCGACTATCTACAATCGAAGCTGAAATTTCCGAAATCAAAATTGATAAAGAAGTTATGGTGCCTAGTGAAGAAGTGATTTTAAGTTTGACACAACATGGCTATATAAAACGTACATCTACACGTAGTTTTAACGCAAGCGGTGTGACTGAAATCGGTTTGAAGGACGGTGACCGCTTATTAAAACATGAAAGCGTGAATACTCAAGATACTGTTCTTGTATTTACAAATAAAGGTAGATATTTGTTTATACCTGTTCATAAATTAGCCGATATCCGTTGGAAAGAGCTTGGTCAACACATATCACAAATTGTGCCAATAGATGAAGATGAAGAAGTGGTAAATGTATACAACGAAAAAGATTTTAAAAATGAAGCCTTTTATATTATGGCTACTAAAAACGGCATGATTAAGAAAAGTAGCGCTTCACAATTTAAAACTACTCGTTTTAATAAACCGCTCATAAATATGAAGGTTAAAGACAATGATAAACTTATTAATGTCGTTCGATTAGAGACTGATCAGTTAATTACTGTTCTAACGCATAAAGGCATGTCATTAACTTATTCAACTAATGAATTATCGGATACAGGCTTAAGAGCAGCTGGTGTTAAATCAATTAATCTTAAAGATGAAGACTATGTTGTTATGACAGAAGATGTGAACGACTCAGATTCCATAATAATGGTTACACAACGTGGTGCTATGAAGCGTATTGATTTTAATGTTCTTCAAGAAGCTAAACGTGCACAACGTGGAATTACTTTACTAAAAGAATTAAAGAAAAAACCCCATCGAATTGTGGCGGGTGCAGTAGTTAAAGAAAATCACACGAAATATGTTGTATTCTCTCAACATCATGAAGAATATGGTAAAATCGATGATGTACACTTATCTGAACAATATACGAATGGATCATTTATTATTGATACTGATGATTTTGGAGAAGTAGAAAGTATGATTCTAGAGTAAAAGTATATGCAATCACAAAATAAAATGATAAAATAAAAATTAATAATAGCAACTAAAATGAGCCCAAGGGATTTATGTCTAATTTGAACTATCAAAGTGATATTATACATTTATTGTTAATATGAATGTTTAATCTTTGTTAATGAAATTAAAGCATAAATCTCTTGGTGTATTTAAAACGATAAATTTAAGTGGATGAGAGGGATTCGTTTTGCAAGATTTCGATAACTTAATTCCTGGCTGGTTTAAAACATTTGTTCAAGTCGGGAATGACTTAATTTGGTCTCAATATCTTATTGGATTATTATTAACAGCAGGTTTTTTCTTTACAATTAGTTCTAAATTTATTCAACTCAGAATGTTACCAGAGATGTTTAGAGCATTAACTGAAAAGCCAGAAACTTTAAGTAGTGGTGAGAAGGGTATTTCACCATTTCAAGCTTTTGCGATTAGTGCTGGGTCAAGAGTAGGAACTGGAAATATTGCCGGTGTTGCAACTGCTATTGTTCTTGGTGGTCCCGGTGCAGTCTTTTGGATGTGGGTTATTGCTTTTATTGGTGCAGCTAGTGCATTTATGGAAGCAACACTTGCGCAAGTTTATAAGGTACATGACAAAGAAGGTGGGTTCCGTGGCGGACCAGCCTATTACATAACAAAAGGACTTAACCAAAAATGGCTTGGAATTGTATTTGCTGTTTTAATTACAGTTACATTTGCTTTTGTATTTAATACTGTTCAAGCAAATACAATTGCTGAATCATTAAATACTCAATACAATATTAGCCCTGTAATTACTGGAATAGTACTTGCAGTTATTACAGGTATTATCATTTTTGGTGGTGTTCGTAGCATAGCTACACTATCTTCACTTATTGTGCCTATTATGGCTATTGTTTATATAGGTATGGTTTTAATCATTTTATTACTCAATATAGATCAAATTGTACCTATGATTGGCACTATTATCAAAAGTGCATTCGGAGTTCAGCAGGTTACTGGTGGTGCTGTAGGAGCAGCTATTCTTCAAGGTATTAAACGTGGTTTATTCTCAAACGAAGCTGGTATGGGATCTGCACCTAATGCTGCTGCTACAGCTGCTGTGCCTCATCCCGTTAAACAAGGTTTAATTCAATCATTAGGTGTATTCTTTGACACTATGCTTGTTTGTACAGCTACAGCAATTATGATTTTATTATATTCTGGTTTACAATTTGGTGATAGCGCGCCTCAAGGTGTAGCAGTTACGCAATCAGCGTTGAACGAACATTTAGGTTCAGCAGGAGGTATTTTCCTAACTGTAGCAGTTACCTTATTTGCATTTTCATCTGTTGTAGGTAACTATTACTATGGTCAATCCAATATCGAATTTTTATCTAACAATAAGATGATATTATTTATTTTTAGATGTTTTGTAGTACTTTTAGTATTTGTAGGTGCTGTTGCTAAAACAGAAACAGTATGGAGTACTGCCGATTTATTTATGGGTCTTATGGCAATAGTAAATATCATATCAATTATAGGTTTGTCGAATATAGCATTTGCAGTGATGAAAGATTATCAAAGACAACGTAAAGAAGGTAAGAGACCTGTGTTTAAACCCGAAAACTTAGAAATAAATTTATTTGGCATTGAGACTTGGGGACAACATGCAAGAATACCAAAAAAAAAGTGAATAAATTAATAAAATAACGGCTTGATACATATCCCTTGACGTATCAAGCCGTTTTAATTTTTGGAATAAAGTATTGATGTCATTAATTCAGTCTCTAAATAGCAGTAAAAACTTTCAAAATAGATTCCTTTTCAATTTAGGTATTAAGCATTATAATTTTAATAATGATATTAGAAAGGTGATTATGATGAGCAAGTATGTAATAACGAAAATACTCAATAATAATGTCATCATATGCACAAAAAATCATCAAGAGGTTGTTTTAATTGGTAAAGGTATTGGTTTTAATAAAAAGTTTGGTATGACAGTTCAAGAGAATGCTTCGATAGAAAAAATTTATAAATTAGAACAACAAGAGCAACAAGAACACTACAAAACACTTTTGGAGCTCGGAGAAGATCATGTTGTTCAAGCGGTGATAGACTCAGTTAATATTATCAATGAATCTGGTCTAATTACAGATGATAAAAATTTGGTTGTTGCACTTACAGATCACATCATTTATGCCTATAAAAGACTTAAGCAACATCAAATGATTACAAATCCATTTGTGATTGAAACAAAACATCTTTATAGTAATGCATACAATGTTGCTCGAAAGGTAATCGATAAATTAAATAAAACCTTAGACGTACATTTTCCAGAAGATGAAATTGGATTCATCGCATTACATATTGCATCTAACTCTGAAAAATTATCAATTCATGATATTTCAGTAATAAACAAGTTAATCAATAAGAGTATTACAATTATTGAAACTGATTTACAACATTCAATTGATAAACAAACTATACAATATCAGCGTTTTATAAGGCACATACAATTTTTAATATATCGATTAACTAATGGTGAGTATTTAGAAGCACAGGAGAATTTTATATCGATGATAAAAACTATGTATCCTCGTAGTTTTAATACGGCTTATAAAATATTAAAAATGATTCAACGTGAGTTTAGTGTGTATGTATACGAAGCGGAAATAGTTTATTTAACATTACATATCAATCATTTTGAAGTTCAAATTAGTAGTAAATAAATCTTAAAATATTCTTTTAACAAGAATAGTGACTTTAATGATTAGAGTATTGTTATTTGTGGTAAGATAAATATTGTGTTTTTAAGCTTATTTTTACAATAAAATTAAAAAGTAAATAGATGTATTTTTAAGGCGTGGTGAATTTAATGAAAAATGAAAAAGAAATAAATGGAAAGAAAAGCCATTTTTTTAGTTTGTCAGAGTCTAGATTTATGAGGTTTTTAGGCGGAAATGACCTTATTTATGCTTTAATTGCATTGGTTCTTTTAGGTATTGTCATTTTTATCTTTGATAAAATTTCATATGTCTTTCAACCATTTATTATTGTATTTAATACAATAGCAGCACCTATTATTGTTTCGTTAGTACTATTTTATTTATTCAATCCTATTGTAAATATGATGGAGAGGTATCGTATTCCAAGACTATTAGGTATAACAATTATTTATGTTGCAATTGTTGGTATTATTACATTAATAGTTAATTTACTTATTCCAATTATTGGATCACAGATAGAAAGTTTTATCAAAAATACACCTAATTATTTACATAAAATTACGCGATCCCTTGATAAACTTAATAATAATACAATTTTATCTGGTTATATGGGACAAGTGAACGAATGGTTAGAATCTGCTCAGAAAAAGATACCATCTATGGTTTCAGATTACTCAGATGGATTTGGATCTAAACTTGCAACTTTTGCTGAAGCAGTCGCGAATATCGGTATTGTTATTGGGACTACACCTTTTGTGTTGTTCTTTATGTTAAAAGATGGTCATAAATTTAAAGATTATACTACAAAAATTATGCCACCTAAATTTAGAAAAGATTTTCATGACTTGTTAGAAAAGATGAGTGTACAAGTTGGTTCATACATTCAAGGTCAAATTATTGTGTCATTTTGTATTGGATTATTACTATTTATTGGCTATTCAATTATTGGTCTTAAGTACGCCTTAGTTTTAGCAAGTATTGCTGCAGTAACTAGTGTGGTTCCTTATTTAGGACCGACAATAGCAATATCGCCTGCGATTGTTATCGCGATTATTACTTCACCTTTGATGTTATTAAAGTTAGCTGTTGTATGGACGCTTGTCCAATTCTTTGAAGGCCACTTTATCTCTCCTAACGTTATGGGTAAAACATTGAAAATTCATCCTTTAACAATTATTTTCATTTTATTATGTGCAGGAAATTTAATGGGCATTGTTGGAGTGATTATTGGGATTCCTCTATACGCTGTACTTAAGGTATTGGTTTCACACATATTTATGTTATTTAAACGAAGATACAATCGCTACTATGGAAATGATGCTGGTGAGTACACTATCACTGAAGAAGAAAAAGGAATTAAACAATAATATATATAATTTTAGACTGGAACAACAAAACAACAATGTTCCAGTCTTTTTTATTTTTAAATCATATACATTTGCGATCATGATATGCTTAGTAATCATATGATAAATGATTTTATTCAAATTAATCTCGCGGATGATGTGAAAATTGTATTACAATAATGTAAGGTTCATCTTGCTTATTGATATTCTATATGACATAGCTTTATGATATATTTTGATATATATCATATTGAATTAGAATCGAAGTGAAAACATGACACAAGAATTAAAAAGTAAATTACTTTCTTTTTTAAAATTTATTTTCGCCACTGCTTTATTTATCTTTGTAATTTTTACACTCTATAGAGAATTATCACATATCAATTTTAAAGAGACATTCATACAGTTTGGCAAAATTAATAGATTATGGCTCGTACTACTATTTGCTGGTGGGGGACTGTCACTCATTTTATTATCACTGTACGATATTATTTTAGTAAAGTCTCTTAAACTTAAAATGCCGATGATTAGAGTCTTTAGAGTGAGTTATATTATCAACGCCCTAAATTCTATAATTGGTTTTGGAGGGTTTATAGGTGCAGGTGTAAGAGCTTTTGTATATAAAAATTATACTAATGACACGAAAAAGCTTGTGCAATATATTTCTATTATTTTAGTATCTATGCTTACGGGATTAAGTTTATTATCTATCTTAGTTGTTCTGCGTATATTTAACGCTTCTCACATGATTGATGAAATTTCATGGGTACGTTGGATTTTATATATTGTTGCATTATTTTTACCTATCTTTATTTTCTATACCGTGGCACGACCTGTAGATAGAAATAATCGTTTTATGGGTGTTTATTGTACAATTGTATCATGTGTTGAGTGGATGGCAGCAGCTACTGTATTATATTTTGCTGCATTGATTGTCGATATACATATCTCATTTATGACTTTTGTAGGTATATTTGTTATTGCAGCTTTATCTGGTTTAGTTAGTTTTATTCCAGGTGGTTTTGGCGCGTTTGATTTAGTCGTGTTACTAGGACTGAAATCACTTGGTATTTCTGAAGAAAAGATACTTCTAGCATTAGTTTTATATCGATTTGCTTATTATTTTGTGCCAGTGATGATTGCACTTATATTATCTTCATTTGAATTTGGAAATACTGCTAAAAAATATCTCGACAATTCGAAGTACTTTATACCTGTAAAAGACTTCACTTCATTTTTGAGGTCTTATCAGAAAGATATTTTAGCTAAAATACCTTCATTTTCGTTAGCAATTTTAATATTTTTAACTAGTATTATTTTCTTTATTAACAATTTAACTATTGTCTATGATGGATTGTATGACGGAAATCATTTTGCCTATTATATTGCCTTAGCTATACAAACGGGTGCTTGTTTGTTACTTATTCTAAATGTAAGAGGTATTTATAAAGGCAGTCGTCGTGCAATAATTTATGCCTTTATTTCTATTATTTTAATTGCTAGTGTGACTATATATACTTATGCGTCATTTTTATTATTGTCATGGCTCATTATCATATTTGTGTTACTGATTTTAGCTTATCAACGTGCTCAAGTACTTAAACGACCATTACGCTTTAAAAAGTTGGCGTTTATGCTACTTCTTAGTATCTTTATTCTTTATTTAAATCATATTTTAATATCAGGAACTTTATATGCATTAGATGTTTATCATATTGAGATTGATACGTCTTTATTACGATATTACTTTTGGATGACCATTGTTATTATTATGCTACTCGTTGGCGTTATTGCTTGGCTTTTTGATTATAAGTATAAACGTTCTCATCACAGCGTTGATTTAACACTTTGCGATGAAATTATTCAAAAATACGGTGGTAATTATTTAAGTCACCTGGTTTATAGTGGTGACAAAGATTGTTTCTTTAATGAAAATAAAGATTCTTTTATTATGTATCGATATAAGTCCAATGCCCTTGTCGTTTTGGGTGATCCAATTGGCAATACTAAATCATTTGAGTCATTATTAGAAGCATTTTATCAGTTTGCTGAGTATCAAGGTTATGAAATTATTTTTTATCAAATAAGTGATCAATATATGCCTTTATATCATAATTTTGGGAATCAATTCTTTAAATTAGGTGAAGAAGCTATTATTGATTTAACAACGTTTACAACATCTGGTAAAAAACGACGTGGTTTTAGAGCGACGCTTAATAAGTTTGATGATTTAAATATCAATTTTGAAATTATTGAACCACCATTCACTCAAGATTTCTTTGATGAACTTAAATTTGTGAGTGATAAATGGTTGGATGGAAGAAGTGAGATGCATTTTTCTGTAGGTCAATTTACTCAAACTTATTTATCGAAAGCACCTATTGGAGTAATGAGAGATCATTCTGGCAAGATGATTGCATTTTGTAGTTTGATGCCTACTTATTCTAATAATGCAATATCTGTTGATTTAATTAGATGGTTGCCTGAATTGGATTTACCTTTAATGGATGGATTATATCTTCATATGTTGTTATGGAGTAAAGAAAAGGGGTATAAAGCATTTAATATGGGAATGGCGACACTCTCCAATGTAGGTCAATTGCATTATTCTTATTTAAGAGAGAGAATGGCGGGGCGTGTATTTGAACATTTCAATGGTTTATACCGTTTTCAAGGATTAAGACGTTATAAAGAAAAATATAGCCCCAATTGGGAACCTAGATTTTTAGTTTATCAAAAGCATTATTCTCTGTGGGAGAGTATGCTTAAAGTGATGAGAGTCATACGCCATAAATAATGAGTGTTTTAAACATTTATCTCTAAATATCCATAAATATAGCCTGGAACATCAATTGTTGTTCCAGGCATTTTTAATCTAAGGTAGTTGTTGACTAAATTGAAAAAATCTTTTTATCAAAAATCTACATTTATATTTTTTATTTTCAAGATGGAGTGATATATTCAAAATGAATCATGATCCAATCTATTATTTACATATGATTATCTTTGATATAATTAGCACGGTCTTGTTGTTCTTGTTTATAACGTTCAGGGTTCTTTTTGTAAAAATCTTGATGGTATGCTTCCGCTTCATAAAAAGTTGATGCCGGTAAAATTTTTGTTGCAATTGCTTTATCAGCGTTAAAACTATCTTGGAGTTCACATATATATTGTTCAGCTAACTGTCTTTGATGTTCATTTGAATAGAAAATAGCGGTCTTATATTGAGAACCTCTATCCTGAAATTGACCACCATCATCCAAAGGATCAATAACTGAAAAGAAAATTTCTAATAATTTATGATATGAAAATAGAGCAACATCATACTCAATTTTAACCACTTCATAATGCCCAGTAGATCCAGTTTTTACTTCTTCATAAGAAGGCTTAACTAAGTGTCCTCCCATATATCCCGATGTGACTTTTTCGATACCATCGAATGTATCAAAAGGTTTAGTCATACACCAAAAACAGCCACCAGCAAAGTATGCAGTATTGATATTCATTTATGCCATCCTCTCATTGGACCTTAGTACCATTTATTAAAAAACTCTTGCAATTTGAATACTTTTTCTATAACGTTAATACATATTAATTATAGTATATAGATATGTAATTTTGAAGGTATAAGGTAGGTAAATATGACTGAACAGAAGGATATTAAAGAAACAGAGTATCGACGACAGAAAGGAACAACTTCGACACCTTCTAGGCGAAGAAATAAAAAAAGAATGCGGAAGTTACCTTTTATCATTTTAATCATTCTTATTATTTTAATTTCTATCATTGTGTATATTACCCATCAGTATAACAGTGGTATGAAGTATGCTAAAGAACATGCTAAGGATGTGAAAGTGCATAAATTTAATGGGAATATGAAAAATGATGGGAAGATTTCAGTTCTTGTCCTTGGTGCAGATAAGGCTCAAGGTGGCAAATCACGTACTGACTCGATTATGATTGTTCAATATGATTACGTACATAAAAAAATGAAAATGATGTCTGTCATGAGAGATATTTATGCTGATATTCCTGGTTATGATAAATATAAAATTAATGCCGCATATTCACTTGGAGGCCCAGAATTGTTAAGAAAAACACTTAACAAAAATTTAGGTATTAATCCTGAGTATTACGCTGTAGTAGATTTTACGGGATTTGAAAAAATGATAGATGAACTACAGCCTAATGGTGTCCCAATTGATGTGGAAAAAGACATGTCTGAAAATATAGGTGTGTCTTTGAAAAAAGGACATCATAAGTTAAATGGTAAAGAATTACTTGGTTATGCTAGATTTCGTCATGATCCGGAAGGAGATTTTGGTCGTGTGAGAAGACAGCAACAAGTGATGCAAACATTAAAACAAGAGTTAGTTAATTTCAATACAGTTGCGAAACTACCAAAAGTTGCTGGTATTTTAAGAGGTTATGTTAACACAAACATGCCTAACTCTGCGATTTTTCAAACAGGTATAAGTTTTGGAATTCGTGGAGATAAAGATGTGCAATCTTTGACAGTTCCTATTAAAGGAAGCTACCAAGATATTAATACAAATAATGACGGTAGTGCGCTTCAAATAGACTCTGAGAAAAATAAGCAAGCAATCAAAAATTTCTTTGAAGATAATTAAAAAATGAATCCCTGAAAGTAAGACAATTAATAATAATTGTTTTACTTTCAGGGATTTTATGTTTACTGATCAGATTTTCTTACGCCACCGACAGCATAATGATCTTTTCTCATTTCTTCAATGACCACGTGAATCGCTTCTTTATTTGCACCTGTAGTTTTTTCTACAGCATGAGTGACTTCCGTAACTAAATCCTTAAGTTGTTCATCAGAACGGCCTTCTAATAATTTCACATTAATGATTGGCATAATCAACATTCTCCTTTGCTATATAACATTGGCTCTTTTAGTATAGCATGAAAATGAGAAGAATGAATAAGAACAAATGTTCTTATTATCATTGAAATAGAACAAGTGTTCCTATATAATGATTTTGTAAGGGAGGATCAGTTATGTATGATTACAATTTATTAGAAGATAGGGATGTACTCTGCATAGACCAAAAAAGTTTTTTTGCAAGTGTATCATGTATGGAAAAAGGATTGGACCCATTAACAACTAAGCTAGCAGTTGTAGCAGATACGAAAAGGCAAGGTTCGGTTGTTCTAGCAGCAACTCCAAAGTTAAAAGAATTAGGTATTAAAACGGGATCAAGACTTTTTGAGATACCGCATCGTAATGACATTTATATTATTAATCCAAGTATGAGAAAGTATTTAAATGTATCTGTTGCAATTTCAAAGATTGCACTGCGGTACGTTCCACCTGAAGATTTACATCAGTATAGTATTGATGAATTTTTCATGGATGTAACGGATAGTTACCATAGATTTAATTCAACAGTTTTTGCTTTTTGTAAAAGATTTCAAAATGAAATATTAGAAGAAACAGGTATTCACTGTACCATTGGAATAGGCTCGAATATGCTATTGAGCAAGGTTGCAATGGATATTGAAGCTAAGCATACGGAAAACGGTATAGCTGAATGGCGTTATCAAGATGTACCTGAAAAATTATGGCCAATTCAACCACTTAGAGATTTTTGGGGGATTAATAAGCGTACAGAAAAGAAATTGAATAAAAGAGGAATATTTACAATAGGAGATTTAGCAAAGTATCCATATCATTATTTAAAAAGAGATTTTGGAGTTTTAGGTATAGATATGCATCTACATGCAAACGGTATTGATCAAAGTAAAGTAAGAGAAAAATATAAAGTAACAAATCCTTCAATATGTAAAAGTCAGATTTTAATGCGAGACTATCAATTTGAAGAATCCAAAGTTGTCATGCAAGAATTGATAGAAGATGTAGCAAGTCGTTTAAGAGCAGAAAAGAAGCTTGCGCGAACAATTCATTTTTCTTTTGGTTATGCAGAAGGTGGCGGCATACATAAGCAATACACCTTGGAGGATCCTACAAATTTAGAAAGAGATATATTCAAAGTCATTAATTATTTTGCAAATCGTCTGTGTGACAAAAAAGCATTGTATAGAACGTTAAGTGTATCATTAACTCAGTTTATTAAAGAAAGCGATCGACAACTTAACTTATTCATTGATGAATATGAACGTAAGAAAGATGAAAAACTTGCTAAAACCATTGATCACTTACATTTAAAATATGGAAAAGGAATTGTGTCAAAAGCGACTTCATACACCGAAGCTGGTACAAAGCATGGTCGATTAGGACTAATGGCTGGTCATAAAATGTAGATATACAAAGAGAGTTCCCCCTCGTCATGCAACATATAGAAGCGAAAAGATAACGACTGGAAGGGGGATTTATTTAATAATAAGTATCAAAATTTGCGAGGGCTTTTATAGCATTCTCTCGATCTTCGGGATTTTTAAAACTGATTTGTAAAGCACCATAAATATCTTCACGTACTTCTAAAATCTTCAAGTTTATAATAGAAATATTATGTGAACTTATGATGTTTGTAATTTGACTTATCATACCCGGTTTATCAGGGATATCAACATAAAGATCATACGCAGTAGATATTGCACCGTGTTGTTTAACAGGAAGTTGATCACGATAATCTTTAGCTTTAACGAAGAAATCGTAAATACTATTACTATTTTGTTCTTGTATCAAATGTTCAATACCAGTAATTTGTTCCTTAATCTCGTTAAGTAAAGATAAAATATGATTTGGATTATTTAAAGTGATGTCCTTCCACATCTGAGCATTACTACTTGCTATACGAGTTATATCTCTAAAGCCACCGGCTGCTAATTTTTCGATTAAAGAATGGTCTTTGACATGATTAGCACTTAGATGAACTAAAATTGAAGCGATGATATGTGGAACATGACTCACTATACCGGTTACGAAATCATGTTCATTTGCATGGGTAACGATAAATTTTGCTAAAGTAGGTTTAAGTAATTTTTTTAAATATGTCGCGGATTCATTGTTTTCCATTTCATTAAATACAAGAATGTAATAAGCATTTTCAAATAAATGTTTTTTCGCGTTTAAAACACCAGATTTATGACTTCCTGCCATAGGATGACCACTAATTAAATGAATATCATGTTTTAATAATTCTTTTTCAAATGATTGTATAGTAAGTTTGGTACTACCTGTGTCTGTTACAATCAAATGAGTTTTTGTATTGTAATTTGTAAGTTCAGATAGATACTTAATTGTTTGCTCAACAGGAGTGGCAAAGATGATTATATCTGCTATCTCAACAGCAGCAGCATAATCATTAACTTTTTGATCAATAATACCTATAGAAAGGGCTTTATCAAGTTGTGTGTAGTCTGAATCGTATGCAAGAATATTGAAATTACTGTAATGATATTTTAAATTACTCGCCAAGCTACCGCCAATAAGGCCTAACCCTACAAATAAAATATTTCGCATAGAGCGCCTCCTTGTTTCAGAATTTTCAGAATAACAATATTGTATATGAGTCATTTCAAGTATTCAATAACAAATATAACTTATGTATGATTTTAAGTTATTAAATAAAGAAGAATTTATAGTTTAATTTCAGTACGTTTTTGTATAGGACATAAAGATAAACTCAACAAATTTTTCAATTTAATTTTAAAGTCAGTTGACAAATTAGAGAAAGATAGGTATTATACTAAATAATTAGAAAAATCAGATAATTTGATTGATAGAGTAATCATTATATTTTGTAGCAAGCAGAAAGCTAATGGTAGATGTAAATTAGCACATGATAATAGATGAAATGGGCTTTCAAATTTTAACTTAATCATTAAAGTGAACATATTTGTTAACTAAGGTGGCACCACGGTAACGCGTCCTTATAGAATGATAGCGTTATTGTGGTTTTTTTGAAGCAAAATGAAGTATCTAAAGTTGAGGTAGCACCAGAAAGTTAGTGGTAGATGAGAACTAACACCGTCTTTAGTGAAATTGGGTTTTGTGGAACAACTTAAAATAAATTGAACAAGTGAGCTATGAATATATTATATTCTGCTAATAAAGGTGGTACCGCGCGTCAGCGTCCTTATAACGAAGGAGGCTGATTTTTTTGGGAAAAGGAGGAAATCAATGGATATTGTATACAAAAAAGTGAATGCTCAAATTACGCCAGAGGCTTTAGCAAAATTAAAACAAAAAAAGATTATTTTTGAAAGTACCAATCAACAGCAACTTAAAGGTAGGTACTCGATAGTAGTATTCGATCATTATGGCAAAATTACATTAGATAATTCTGAACTTTTAATTAAGCTAGACAACCATTGTGAAATAGTTAAGAATCAACCGTATCAACGACTTAAGGAATTAGTAGATAAATATTATTTTGAAATAAAAGATAAATATTTAAAAGATTTGCCTTTTATTTCCGGCTTTATAGGGACATGTAGCTTTGATTTAGTACGACATGAATTTAAAAAATTACAAGATATTAAATTAGAAGATCATCAAACTCATGATGTCCAATTTTATCTAGTGGAAGATGTATTTGTTTTTGATCATTATAAAGATGAATTATATATTATCGCAAGTAACTTATTTTCTGATAGAACAAAAGAAAGATTAAAGGAATCTATTGAACGAAAAATTGAAGACTTAAAAAAGATACATTTTTCGGTTGAGGATATAAAATATAAATCCATCCCTCGACATATAACCACCAATATATCAGAGCAACAGTTTGTTCAAACTATAAGAAGACTAAAAAAGAAAATTACTGAAGGAGATATGTTTCAAGTAGTTCCTTCAAGAATTTATAGTTATAAACACCATTTTCAACATAATTTACATCAATTAACTTTTCAGTTATATCAAAATTTAAAGAGACAAAATCCTAGTCCATATATGTATTACATTAATAAAGATATGCCGATTGTAATAGGAAGTTCTCCTGAAAGTTTTGTAAAGGTGAAAAATGGAAAAGTTTATACGAATCCTATAGCTGGAACAATTAAAAGAGGTCAAAATAAAATAGAAGATGAAAATAATGAAAAGACATTAATGAAAGATGAAAAGGAATTGAGTGAACATCGTATGCTCGTAGATTTAGGAAGGAATGACATTCATCGAATAAGTAAAACAGGCACTTCACAAATTACAAAACTAATGACAATAGAACGTTATGAACATGTCATGCATATCGTTAGTGAAGTCACTGGAGAATTAAAACCAAATCTATCTCCTATGAGCGTCATCGCAAGTTTACTACCAACAGGTACTGTCTCAGGTGCACCTAAACTTAGAGCTATACAGAGAATATACGAATCTTATCCATATAAAAGAGGTATCTATAGCGGTGGTGTTGGGTATATCAACTGTAATCATCATTTAGATTTTGCATTGGCTATACGCACCATGATTATCGATGAGGAAACCGTCAGTGTCGAGGCAGGATGTGGAGTAGTATATGATTCTATTCCAGAGAAAGAACTTGAAGAAACAAAACTTAAAGCTAAAAGTTTATTGGAGGTAACTCCATGATATTAATAATAGATAACTATGATTCTTTTACCTATAATCTTGTAGATATTGTAGAAAAACATTGTGAAACGATTGTTAAATATCCCGACGATCCAAATATATGTAATCTAAAAGGTATTACAGCAGTCATTATCTCACCAGGACCTGGACATCCATTAGACAATCAATTATTAATTAAATTAATTGAAAATTTCGAAAATTTACCCATTTTAGGTGTTTGCTTAGGTGCACAAGCGCTCACTTGTTATTACGGTGGCGATGTCATACAAGGTAGTTGTGTCAAACATGGAAAAGTAGATACTTTAACTATGGTTAATCGGTCCCCTCTATACAAAGGAATTAAGTCAAGTTTCAAAGTTATGCGTTATCATTCATTAATTAGTGATCCATGCTCATTTCCAGAAAGTTTATTAATCACTGGCCAAACATATGATTGTATACAATCTTTCCAACACAAAAATAGAAAGCATTATGGCATACAGTTTCATCCAGAGTCCTTCGCTACAGAAAATGGGAAACAAATCATTATTAATTTTATCAATATAGCAACGAGAGGAAGTTGAAAATGCCCCTTCTTGAGAAAATTAAACAAAATAAATCCTTATCTAAAAAAGATATGCAATCATTTATTATTACACTATTTGATTCAAATATTGAAACCAATGTAAAGGTAGAATTATTGAAAGCTTATACAAACAAAGACATGGGTCAATATGAGCTAACGTATTTAGTTGAATACTTTATTCAGACAAACTATCCAGACCAACCATTTTATAATAAAGCTATGTGTGTATGTGGCACAGGTGGAGATCAATCAAATAGCTTTAATATTTCTACAACTGTAGCTTTTGTTGTAGCAAGTACAGGAGTGCCAGTAATTAAACACGGAAACAAAAGTATTACTTCACATTCAGGAAGTACAGATGTACTACATGAAATGAATATAAAAACAAACAAAATGTATGAAGTAGAGCAACAATTAAATTCGAAAGGATTAGCATTCATAAGTGCAACGGATTCTTATCCAATGATGAAAAAACTTCAATCAATTAGAAAATCGATTGCAACACCTACAATTTTTAACTTGATTGGACCATTAATTAATCCTTTCAAATTAACTTATCAAGTGATGGGTGTATATGAAGCTTCACAACTTGAAAATATAGCACAAACATTAAAAGATTTAGGTAGAAAACGAGCAATTTTAATTCATGGTGCAAATGGTATGGATGAAGCCACGCTCTCTGGTGAAAATATCATTTATGAAATCAACAGCGAAAGCGCATTAAAAAAATATAGTTTAAAAGCAGATGAAGTTGGTTTAGCTTATGCAAAGAATGACACGTTGATAGGTGGTTCACCTCAAAAAAATAAACAAATTGCATTGAATATTCTAAGTGGCAACGATCAATCGAGTAAACGAGATGTAGTTTTGTTAAATGCTGGAATTGCTTTATATGTTGCTGAGCAAGTGGAAAGTATCAAACATGGCGTAGAGCGAGCGAAATATCTCATTGATACAGGTATGGCAATGAAACAATATTTGAAAATGGGGTGTTAAGTAATGACTATTTTAAATGAAATTATAGAGTATAAAAAAACCTTGCTTGAGCGTAAATACTATGATAAAAAACTTGAAACTTTACAAGATAACGGAAATGTTAAGAGGAGAAAGCTGATTGATTCACTTAACAATGATAAAAGATTATCAGTTATTGCTGAAATAAAATCGAAAAGCCCATCTGTACCTCAATTACCGCAACGTGATCTTGTTCAACAAGTTAAAGATTATCAAAAATATGGTGCTAATGCTATTTCAATATTAACTGATGAAAAATACTTTGGCGGTAGTTTTGAACGATTAAATCAGTTATCAAAGATAACATCGTTACCAGTTTTATGTAAAGATTTTATTGTTGACAAAATTCAAATAGATGTTGCAAAACGAGCTGGTGCATCTATTATTTTATTAATAGTAAATATTTTAAGTGATGATCAATTAAAAGAATTGTATTCATATGCGACAAACCATAATTTAGAAGTTCTAGTAGAAGTTCATACAATTAGTGAACTTGAACGTGCACACCAAATTAACCCTAAAATTATTGGTGTTAATAATCGTGATTTAAAGCGATTTGAAACCGATGTTCTACATACAAATAAATTACTAAAGTTTAAAAAGTCTAATTGCCGCTACATTTCAGAGAGTGGTTTTCATACAAAAGAAGATGTTGAGAAAATAGTAGATTCAAGTATTGACGGTTTACTTGTAGGGGAGGCATTAATGAAAACAAATGACTTAAGTCAGTTTTTGCCTAGTTTAAAGTTAAAGAAGAATCTCTATGATAGTTAAATTTTGTGGTTTTAAAACCGAAAGTGATATTAAGAAAATTAGAAAATTAGAAGTTGATGCAGTAGGGTTTATACATTATCCCGATAGTAAGAGACATGTCTCACTGAAACAATTAAAATATTTGGCTAAAATAGTGCCAGATCATATAGAGAAAGTAGTAGTTGTCGTAAATCCTCAAATGTCTACCATAAAGAGAATAATTAATCAAACTGATATTAACACAATCCAATTACATGGAAATGAGAGCATTGAATTAATTAGAAATATTAGGAAACTTAATTCAAAAATAAGAATCATAAAAGCAATTCCAGCAACAAGAAATTTAAATAATAACATACAAAAGTATAAAGATGAGATAGACATGTTTATTATAGATACACCATCAATCACATACGGTGGTACAGGTCAAAGTTTTGACTGGAAATTATTAAAAAAAGTAAAAGATGTTGATTTTCTCATTGCGGGTGGTTTGGATTTTGAAAAGATAAAACGATTAGAAAAATATTCATTTGGACAACGTGGTTATGACATCTCAACGGGCATTGAATCACATAATGAAAAAGATTTTAATAAGATGACTCAAATATTAAAATTTTTGAAAGGAGACGTATAATTAATGAAAATTCAAACAGAAGTAGATGAATTAGGCTTTTTCGGTGAATATGGTGGCCAATATGTACCTGAAACATTGATGCCAGCTATTATTGAACTAAAAAAAGCATATGAAGACGCGAAGTTAGATACTCACTTTAAGGAAGAATTTAATTATTATTTAAGTGAATATGTTGGTAGAGAAACGCCTTTAACATTTTCTGAATCATACACAAAATTGTTAGGAGGTGCCAAGATATATCTTAAAAGAGAAGACTTAAATCACACTGGTGCTCATAAAATTAATAACGCGATAGGACAGGCACTATTAGCTAAAAGGATGGGGAAAACTAAATTAGTAGCCGAAACAGGTGCTGGTCAACATGGTGTAGCAAGTGCCACCATCGCTGCTTTATTCGATATGGACCTTATTGTTTTCATGGGAAGTGAAGATATCAAGCGTCAACAACTTAACGTATTTAGAATGGAATTGCTAGGGGCTAAAGTAGTGTCTGTGTCAGATGGGCAAGGAACATTATCAGATGCAGTAAATAAAGCTTTACAATATTGGGTGAATCATGTTGAAGATACACATTATTTGTTAGGCTCAGCGTTGGGACCTGATCCGTTTCCAACAATGGTCAGAGATTTTCAGAGTGTGATTGGTAATGAAATTAAAAGCCAAATTTTAAGTAAAGAAGGACGACTTCCAGATGCGTTAGTCGCGTGTGTGGGTGGAGGATCCAATTCAATAGGTACGTTCTATCCATTTATACAAGATGACGTTAAATTATATGGGGTAGAAGCTGCAGGAAAAGGAAGTCATACGCATAATCATGCCTTAGCCATAGGGAAAGGTAAACCAGGTGTATTACATGGTTCTAGAATGTACCTTATTCAAAATGATGATGGACAAATTGAATTGGCACACTCAATATCAGCAGGACTTGATTATCCAGGTATTGGACCTGAACATTCGTATTATAATGATATTGGTCGTGTATCATATGTAAGTGCTACAGATAATGAAGCTATGGAAGCACTTATAACGTTCTCAAAAGTTGAAGGTATCATTCCAGCAATTGAAAGTGCACATGCATTGAGTTACGTTGAAAAGTTAGCGCCAAATATGGATGAAAATGAAATTATTGTTGTGACTATTTCAGGACGTGGAGATAAAGATATGGAAACAATTAAACAATACAAAGAAAACGGTGGTGAACAAAATGAGCAAATTATTCATTCCGTATATTATGGGTGATTTAAATTTTATTCATCATTTAAAAACATTAACTGAGAATGGAGCAGACATTGTTGAAATTGGTGTGCCATTTTCTGATCCAGTTGCAGATGGACCTATAATTATGAAGGCAGGACGCAAGGCTATTGATGAGGGTTCAAACATTAATTTCATTTTTGATGAATTAATAAAAAATAAAAATACTATTTCATCTAAGTATGTACTGATGACTTATTATAATATTCTAAGTGCTTATGGAGAAAAATTATTTTTGGATAAGTGTGATGAAGCTGGTGTTTATGGTTTAATTATCCCAGATTTACCTTACGAACTTACAAAAAAGTTTAAAAAAGAATTTTATCATCATTCTGTTAAAATAATATCGTTAATTGCTATGACCGCAAGTGATGCTAGGATTATGCAAATTGCAAAGAATTCAGAAGGATTTATTTACACGGTAACAATGAATGCCACAACAGGTAATAGTGGGGAGTTCCATCCAGATTTAAAGAGAAAAATTGAATATATAAAAAAAGTTTCAAAAATTCCTGTGGTTGCTGGATTTGGTATCAAAAATCCTGAACATGTTAAAGATATAGCGTCCGTTGCAGATGGTATTGTAATTGGTAGTGAAATTGTAAAACGTATTGAAATAGATTCAAGAAAAGAATTTATCACTTATATCAAATCAATCAGAACTGCGTTGAATTCTTTTTAAGAATATATATAAAGTTAAATCAAAGTTAAGAAAACAGATGAAAAATATACATAGCAAAAACAATGATTACTCTATGAATTAACTATTATGCTAATAGTAACTTCAAAAAATTAAATGATCCTAATTGAATAATCTACTACTAATGTGGGTAAATATTAATTACAATTAATTTGAAGAGGTGTATATATTCATGAGTAAAAAAGTTTTATTTGTTTTAACAAGTACAAGTCAATTTACAGATGGTACAGAAACTGGATTATGGTTAGAAGAAGCAGGAGCACCATATAATATATTGACTGAAGAAGGTATCAATGTTGATGTTATATCTATTAAAGGTGGAAAAGTAAATCTTGATCCAAATTCTGTTTCTAATGAATCACTTAATCAGTATGCTAAATTCGTGTCACACTTAAACGATACACCTAGTATCGAAAATGTAAATGCAGATGAGTATGACGCTATTTATCTACCAGGTGGACATGGTACTGTATACGATTTTGCCAATAATGAGAAATTAGCTGATATTTTACTTCAATTTAAAAATAGTAATAAAGTCATCTCTTCAGTATGTCATGGACCTAGTGCGTTTGTAGGTGTAAAAGATGCAAATAATGACTATCTAGTAGATGGTGTCAAAATAACTTCATTTACTGATAGTGAAGAAAAAGCAATGGGATTTGAAAATAAAGTGCCATTTTTAACTCAATCTAAATTAGAAGAGCAAGGTGCAAATTTTGTAGTGAAAGATGACTTTACATCTCACGTAGAAAAAGATGGGCAATTTATCACTGGACAAAATCCCCAATCAAGTGAAGAAATTGGTAAAGCACTTGCAAATGAATTAAAATAATAGTAAATAATTAGTGATATGGGCGACATTACTGTTTAGCCCATATTATTTTATACATAAACAGAATAAACGAGATTTAACTTTTAATTTTACATATAAGTTTTGCAGGATAATATTTTAGTTTTCACTACAACTATTGTATACTTGTTTAGATTAGAAATATAAATAGTATTAAATGAACCGAATGTTAAATATAAAAGGTGAAGTAAAACGACCTATTTTTCTAAAAATAAAAAGAAATAGATATAAAGATATAAATGGGAGTTATGAAGATGAAGTTTACGAATTTGACAGCTAAAGAATTTAGTGACTTTACTGATCGTATGACATATAGCCATTTTACACAAATGGAAGGTAATTACGAATTAAAGGTTGCTGAAGGTACCGAGTCACATTTAGTTGGAATTAAAAATAATGATAACGAAGTGATTGCAGCTTGTTTATTAACAGCTGTTCCTGTAATGAAAATATTTAAATATTTCTATTCCAATCGCGGTCCAGTAATAGATTATAATAATAAAGAGCTTGTACATTTTTTCTTTAATGAATTGAGTAAATATGTAAAAAAATATAATTGTTTATATTTAAGAGTTGACCCATACCTTCCATATCAATATTTAAATCATGAGGGAGAAATAACTGGAAATGCAGGTCATGATTGGATTTTTGATGAATTAGAGAGTTTAGGATATAAACACGAAGGATTCCACAAAGGATTTGATCCTGTATTACAAATCCGATATCATTCTGTTCTAAATTTAGCAAACAAAAGTGCTAATGATGTTTTAAAAAACATGGATGGTTTAAGAAAGCGTAATACTAAAAAAGTTAAGAAAAATGGAGTTAAAGTCCGCTTTTTATCTGAAGAAGAATTACCTATATTTAGGTCATTTATGGAGGATACCTCTGAAACTAAAGATTTTGCAGATAGAGATGATAGTTTTTATTACAACAGATTCAAACACTATAAAGACCGTGTTTTAGTACCACTAGCCTATATTAACTTTGATGAGTACATAGAGGAACTAAATAATGAAAGAAATGTGCTTAATAAAGATTATAATAAAGCTTTAAAAGACATTGAGAAGCGTCCAGAGAATAAAAAAGCACATAACAAAAAAGAAAATTTAGAACAACAACTTGATGCAAACCAGCAAAAAATTAATGAAGCCGAAAACTTAAAACAAGAACATGGCAATGAATTACCCATCTCTGCTGGCTTCTTTATAATCAATCCGTTTGAAGTAGTTTACTACGCTGGTGGAACTTCAAATCGTTACCGCCATTTTGCAGGGAGCTATGCGGTTCAATGGAAGATGATTAACTATGCAATTGAACATGGTATTGATCGGTATAATTTCTATGGTATTAGTGGTGACTTTAGTGAAGATGCCGAAGATGCTGGCGTAGTTAAGTTTAAAAAGGGCTATGATGCCGATGTTATAGAATACGTTGGTGACTTTATTAAACCTATTAATAAACCAATGTATAACATTTATAGAACACTTAAAAAACTAAAGAAATAGATTTTAAGAAGGGAATTATCTAATTATGAAATTTACAGAGTTAACAGTTAAAGAATTTGAAAACTTTGTACAAAATCCATCATTAGAAAGTCATTATTTCCAAGTGAAGGAAAATATTGCTACACGTGAATCAGATGGGTTTCAAGTAGTGTTATTAGGTGTAAAAGACGACGACAATAGAGTGATAGCAGCTAGCCTGTTTTCTAAAATCCCTACAATGGGCAGTTATGTGTATTATTCCAATAGAGGCCCTGTAATGGACTATTCAGATTTAGGTTTAGTGGATTTTTATTTAAAAGAGCTTGATAAATATTTACATCAACATCAATGCTTATATGTAAAATTAGATCCTTACTGGTTGTATCAAGTTTATGATAAGGATATTAATCCTTTAACAGAAAAAAATGATGCTTTAGTAAATCTATTTAAATCACATGGTTATGATCATCATGGATTTACAACCCAATATGATTCTTCCAGCCAAGTTAGATGGATGGGGGTATTAGATTTAGAAGGCAAAACTCCTGCATCTCTAAGGAAAGAGTTTGATAGTCAAAGAAAACGAAATATTAATAAAGCGATAAACTACGGTGTGAAAGTTAGATTTCTTAGTAAGGATGAATTTGATTTATTCTTAGACTTATACCGAGAGACTGAAGCTAGAACTGGATTTGCTTCTAAAACTGACGATTATTTCTATAACTTTATAGAGCATTATGGCGATAAAGTATTAGTTCCTTTAGCTTACATAGATTTAAGTGAATATATACAACATTTGCAAGAATCACTAAATGATAAAGAAAATCGACGTGATGATATGATGGCGAAAGAAAATAAAACAGATAAACAGTTAAAGAAAATCGCTGAGTTAGATAAACAAATTGATCACGATAAAAAAGAATTACTTCAAGCTAGTGAATTACGTCAAACAGATGGCGAAATTTTAAATTTAGCGTCAGGAGTATACTTTGCTAATGCATATGAAGTGAACTATTTCTCTGGAGGGTCCTCAGAAAAATATAATCAATATATGGGACCATATGCAATGCATTGGCACATGATTAATTATTGTTTTGATAACGGCTATGACAGATACAATTTCTATGGCTTATCAGGTGATTTTACTGAAAACAGTGAAGACTATGGTGTTTATCGCTTTAAGAGAGGTTTTAATGTTAAGATTGAGGAATTAATCGGTGATTTCTATAAACCAATCAATAAAGTGAAATATTGGTTATTCAATACATTAGACCGCATACGTAATAAATTGAAAAAGTAAAAATAAATGATACAAGAAGATGACGAGCA
This sequence comes from Staphylococcus sp. MSU001, assembly GCF_052976705.1. Classification (NCBI taxonomy): domain Bacteria; kingdom Bacillati; phylum Bacillota; class Bacilli; order Caryophanales; family Staphylococcaceae; genus Staphylococcus; species Staphylococcus sp. MSU001. The sequence continues at coordinate 234,152 of NZ_JBRIKK010000001.1, read as the reverse complement.
GATTGAGATATCCAATCTGCTCGTTTAGCTTTAGAGAAGGGTTATGTACTCTAAAGCACTCGGCGTAGGATGTTTAAGTCTAGGATGTAAATTCGTGTTGTTCCCTACATATTTAATCATAGCATATTATTCGAACTATACAATAATACTCACCAATATATTTTTTATATTCAAATTATAAGTTTGTAATACTAAATTATTTTAAATGTAGTTCTATTAGTAGAAAGAGAAGAATATAAAAATGTTATGTAAACTAAAGCTATAATTATACTACTATTTAATAATAATATTTATAATTCCCTTATATTATAATTTGTAGTTGTGAATTTGGGTGTTGTAACAAAAGATTTTTGGTGATTTACCTATATATAAAAATGAATATTCATGATTATAGCAAGTATATTGCTAAGTAGTTGTAACGTATATAATTTATTATCATACTACTTAATTGCATTCAAACGTGATAAATTAACAACGTAATGCAATTGTGTATTACGTTGTTAATTATTACTGATGTTATTTAAGGAACATTTCTTGTAAATGCAAAGAAATAAATATTTAAGTCTTTAATGAATAAATAACTCTTGATTAATACAATAACTTTTAACACATGTAAATACTGCCAAATAAAAATATATATAGTATATATAACAACATAAATGAAGCATATGTTCATCTATATGGCTAAGAATCTTAATTTTTTATTTTAGTTTACATAATATATATTATAGGAAGTTGTGTGTACCACCATAAAAGCCCCTCACTCAATTTATTGGTATATCTAAATGGCATCTATATTTATTATCTATAAAGTTTCCACTTATTTGCTTTTTAGTTGAGATTATTATAGCAATCTATACTTGTTAATCTATAGAGACTAACAAGTTGGAATGCCAAGTTTCAAGTTTATACAATTTAAATCAAAATATTTAAATTTGAGTTCATACTCATATGCTATAATTAAATCATTCTAATTTTTGGAGTGACTAATAATGAATTTTATTTTTGATATTGATGGTACGATTTGTTTTGATGGATGTTCTATTGATCCATCTATTAAGCAAAGACTTTTCAAGCTACGTCAAGCTAATCACAATGTAATGTTTGCTTCAGCACGTCCCATTAGAGACTTGCTTCCAGTCATTCCTGAATTTGCGGATGATACCTTGATTGGTGGTAATGGCTCAATTATATCTAAAAATGGACAAATCGAAATTGTTTCGGTAATCAATGAGCATGATATTAGTCTAATTAAAAAGCTTATAAAGAAATATCAATTATCATACATCATTGATGATAAATTTAATTATGCTTCAAATTTGGATACTAATAATGAACTGTATCAACGTATTGATCCTGATGGTAAAGCACAATCTCTAGATATGGATGAGATTCGAAATCCTATAAAAGCAATTCTATTAAATATAGATAACAAAAATTTTGACATGATTGCTCATCAATTAGTAAGTCAGTCTCACGGTATTGAATTAATTCGTCATTACAGTGAGTCCTATATTGATGTAACGGCACGTGGCGTTGATAAGTATACTACTATTCAATATGTTTTAGGAACTAATAGTGATTATATCGCTTTTGGTAATGATCACAATGATGTTCATATGCTTGAACATGCGAGCCAAGGTTATTTTGTGACTAATCAATTTATAGAACACACATTATTTTTTAAAAATCAAAATATTACAGTTATTGATGATACAATACATGCAATATGTGAAGTTTTAGATAAATATCTATAACTAACAATCTTCTTATTGAAAATGATTATCAATATCGATTATAATCATTGATAGGAGGATTACTATGAAAAAATTATTAACATTAATATCTATTATTATTTATGCAATAGCATTAACAGCATGCGGAAATGATAAATCAGGTAATAGTTATGATTCAAAAAAAACAGTGACTATTAAAAATACATATGAATTTAAGGACAAGAATAATACACATCATCGTGGTGAAACGAAAACTGACACTGTTAAGGTGCCTTATAATCCCCATCGTGTAGCAGTTCTTGATTATGGTGCACTAGATGTAATGAAACAATTAGGATTACAAAATAAGATTGTTTCAATTGCAAAAGGTCAAGGAAATGCATTCTTACCTTCCTCTTTAGCTGAGTTTAAAGATGATAAATATTCTAATTTAGGTAACCCAGGTCGACCAAATTTTGATCAATTAGCTAAATCTAAACCAGAGCTCATTCTAGCATCTTTTAGACAAGCCCATACTAAGACAATTGACGAAATGAAAAAAGCAGCACCTAATGCTAAAATTCTATTCGTAAGTCCAGACAATGATCATTATTTAAGTTCAATAAAATCTCATACATCAACAATTGGTAAAATATTCAATAAAGAGAATGAAGCCAATGATTTAAATAAAAAATTAGAACAACAAGTAACTGAAACTAAGAAAAGTATTAATCATGACTCAGTATTATTCCTAGTTGTTGATGATAAAGGGATAAAAGCATTTAGTTCAAATGGTCGCTTTGGAGGATTTTTAAACAAAGATTTGGGCATTAAACATGTTGATAAAAACATGAAAGATAATTCAGCTGGAAATAATATTAATTATGAATATCTTAACAAAGTTAACCCTGATAAAATATTTGTAATAGATCGAACGAAGAATGGCACTGATAATAAGGAACCAAGCATCTTACAAAATAAAGTTATTGAAAATGTAAAAGCTATAAAAAATCATCAAGTTTATCAATTTGAATCCAATGCATGGTACTTTGGTGAAGGTGGCAATCAATTAACGATTGAACAACTCAAGAGAATTAAAGATGCATTCCAAAAGTAAAATGATTATATAGCGGTAAAATTTACTCAAATGATTAACTAATAACCCCCAAAAGTTAGATTTTAATTCCAACTTTTGGGGGTTATTATGTGAATAAAAATATCTTAATTATTTAAATGACTATATTCATTATTCATACGTTTGAATTAATAGTTTTGTATATGGATGTCTTTGATGGTTAAATAAATCTTTACTTTTAAATTCATCTACTATTTGACCGTCTTTGATAACTATTATCCTATTCGTTAACCTTTGTAAAACAGATAAATCATGCGAGATGACAATTAATGTTTTATTTTCAATGTTTTTTTCATTAAGTAAAATATTGATTACATTTTGTTCGGCCATGACGTCTAAGTTCGAAGTTATTTCATCACAAACTAATATATCTGGTTGTGCTAAGAGAGAACGAATAATATTTAATCTTTGTAGTTGCCCACCACTTACCTCTTGAGGAAACTTTGTTATTAGATCTGTAGACAAATTAAATTCAATTAAATAGTTAAGAATGATATTTTTGATATTTTGTGGTTTTAATTGTCGATAAAATAAAAGTGGCTCTCTCAATGACTGTTCAATCGTGAATTGACGATCAAAACTTTCTGTCGCATGCTGAAAAATAGGAAGAACCTTAGAAGAATTGATAATTATTTTACCTTTTGTTGGCTTTAATTGACCTAATATTAAAGAACCAATGGTACTTTTTCCAGCACCGCTTTCTCCTAAAATCCCTATTTTTTCTCCACGTTGAATACTTATATTAATATCTTTTAAAACAGGCTGTTTTCGATGATACGAATAATCTACATGATCAAATTGAATCATAATTAGATATTATCCTCCTTTTGCAGCTTGCTTCTATAGTTTAATAATTGTTCTGTATACCGATGAAGATGGTGGTGATTAAATAATTTGTCTATTTCTCCGGATTCAATCATCATGCCATTTTTCATTACATTAAAATAATCAGCATATTTGAGGACATGATTCATGTTATGAGTGATGAGTAATACAGTATTATGATGATCTTTAACAATATGTTGAAGGAGTTGCATTATTTGATGACCGTTCACTACATCTAAAGATGCAACAGGTTCATCTGCAATAATTAATTCTGGATCTAACATTAAAACGCTAGCAATATTAACTCGCTCTAATTGTCCCCCTGAAAGTTGGAAACTATATTTATTAATGATTGATTCATCATTTAAGTTAACCCAAGTTAAAGCTTTTTTTATCTTTTTCAATGCATTATCCTTAGAAACATTAAAATGATAACGATAGATAGCTATAAGTTGTTTATCTAACCGAGTATATTCATTAAAACTTTGAGCATAATTTTGAGAGATATAGCCGATATGTTTACCTAAAAGTTGCTTGATACCAGAAGTATTTTGACCTTGCATTTTAAATTCATCGAAACTCATATGTAACTGAGTAGGTAAATGATTTAATATTGCTTTAACAGTCAAACTTTTTCCAGCACCACTTTCACCTATAATGACATTTAGAGATTGATGATATATATTTAAGTCGACATTTTTAATAATTGCTTGCCCTTCTTTATCACTGATGTTTAGATTTTTTATTGTTAAAAGTTTCAACTTGTACACCTCTTTGTTCTAATAAACGATCTCTTACTGCATCACCAGTTAAATTAAATATCAATATTGTACCTGATATCAAAGATGCTGGAGCGATAATCATGATAGGATGTGAAGTAATAAATTCACGCCCTGCTTGTAACATTGCCCCCCACTCTGGAGATGGTGGTTGTGCACCTAAACCTAAAAATGATAATGAACTAATGTATAAAATGATTTTTCCAAAATCAACTATCATAATAACAAATATCGATGGTAAAACTTTTGGTAGTAAGTGTTTAAATAATATATTCAAGGTTGAGACATTAAAAAATTGTGCCATCTGTATATACGATTGATTCATTTCGGTATTAACAATCCCTCTTGTCACACGAGTATAATTCATCCATTTTATGATTGTAATAGCTATTACTAAATTCCAAAGACTAGGATGAAAAAAACTTGCTAAAGCAATCATAATAACGAATTCTGGTATGCTTAATCCTATATCAATAATTCGCATGATAATCGTATCAACCCAACCTTTTTTATAGCCTGCAAGTAACCCTAAAGGTACTCCAACCACAACAGTGAACAGTAAAGTAAGTAGTGTAACAAACAATGTTGCGCGAGAGCCCACGACTAAACGACTGAATAAATCACGTCCGTAATCATCTGTGCCAAGTAAATGATTCATACTTATAGGTTCAAATGAGTTTGACAAATGGACCTGATACGCAGCTTTATCATTGACTATAAATTGTAATACAATAAGACATATAATATAGACCGTAAAAATGATAAATATAGTGTTTTTCTTTGGCGACTTAAACTTCATCGTTACGACCTTCTTTTTTATGTGAATTTAACCATTTAAACTTTAATGTTTCTTTTTGAGTAATAGTATAACGTTGTTTAGGATCGATGAGTAATGAAAGTAAATCTGCAATTGTGTTTATAATCACAACAAAGAAACCAATAAATAATACACAACCTTGAATGACTGGATAATCTCTCGACTTTATACTATCAACTAAAAAATAGCCTAACCCAGGAATATCAAATAAATTTTCAATGACTACTGTGCCACCTATCAAACTCCCAATGGATAAACCTAATAGAGGTATGATTGGCAGTATCGTAGGTTTTAGGATATCTTGAAAAAGTATATATCTTTCGGGCATACCTCTGAGACGAGACGATTCAACTATAGGTGTTTGATATTGATCTAATAAAGTAGAACGAATAAATCGAATATAATAAGCACACATTCCAATACTCATGGTAATTATTGGTAAAATATATGAAGCGAAACGCCCCTCATCTGACGTTGGCAAAACATTCAATTTTAAGCTAAATATATATAATAAAATAAGACCAATAAAAAATGATGGTAGGCTTACGGATAATGATGTCATAACACGAATTATCCTATCCCAAATTTTATGATAGTAAATCGCTGCTATAATCCCTAATGGTATAGAAATAACTAACGACATTATAAGCGTACCAAAAGTAATTATAAGTGTAGGACCAAGATAATTTGCTATTTCTCTGATTACAGGCTCATTTGTTTGATAACTTGTTCCTAAATCAAAATGAAACAATTGATTTAACCAGTGCAACCATTGAATAAAAATAGAATCATTTAAGCCAAGCTTATTCTTTGTTGTTTCTATTTGCTCATGAGATACATGTGAAATATCAAGATGTAATATTTTGTCTACAGGATTACCTGGAGAGAGTTTCATTAATATAAATGTGATTGTAGTTAATATAAATAGTACGACAATCATTTGTGAAAGTTTATAAATTATCATTTTAAACATATATTAGCATCCTTTCACTTTCAACGAATAGGAAAAATATTAAATAATAAATTTCATTAAATTGTTTTCATCAACATCTATTATAGTATGACTTTTTTTAATTAATAATAAAAGAGATAAAAAAAGAAATAAAAAACAACTTTGCTTAAGATAAGATGATAGCAAAGTTGAAAAGTTGTTATTTATGATGACGACGAAGTGACTCTTCATCATCATATTTGCGAATCTCTTTTTCCAATTTTATTTTTCTACGATTTTTTCTCCAGTTTCTAGAGAAATACCAAATAAGAAAGCTTATAATTAAGCTCATTATGCCTAAGAATCCCGCATATCCAAGCAGTGGTTGATACGAAATGCTTTGAAAATTTGGTATAAAAAAGGCAAGTACTGCTAAAATTACAAAAGTAATGATTGCAGATTGAAACCATTTATTTAATACAAGTGTGTAAAATACAGTTAATAAAATCATACCAAGAATGGTAATCCACAAATAGTTTGGCATATCAAATATTGTCATTGCACGTGCTCCTATAAGTAAAGTTTACTTACTATTATACAACTTATTAATATAATATCATTCAGACTTAAGAAGTAATCATTTTTTAACATTATTTATTTAACAAGATTATGTTAATACTTATAACATGATTATACTAATTATAACATTACTAAATGTTACATAACATCTGTTTAGGCGTCCTTTGTGAGATTGTTATTGAATTTTAGTATAATGTCATTAAATGATTTATAAAGGAGTGTCAAAAATGAGTGAAGGTTTACCTTTGAGAGAAGAGATTCCGGTAAGAGAAACTTGGGATTTGAAAGATTTATTTACAAGTGATCAAGCATTCTATCAAACATTGGAACAAGTAGTACAAATGTCTTTAGATTTTAATCATACATATTATCAAAAACTTAATAACATAGAAACAATAGAAAAGGCATTAGATGAATATGAAAGGATACTTATAGAAATAGATCGTTTATATAATTATCCAGAACTTAGATTAAGCGTTGATACGTCTAATGAAGAAGCACAAAAAGTTAACGCAAAACTTAATACGACTTCTGGAAAAATTGCTAGTTTATTATCTTTTGTAGATTCCGAAATTTTGGAGTTATCTGATGAGATAATAAGTGAATTAAGGTCTCAAACCAAATACCCACATTTTATTAAACAACTTCAAGATCGTAAGCCATATCAATTATCTGCTGATGTTGAAAAAGTATTAGCTACATTAACACCAACATTGAGAAGTCCGTTTGAATTATACGGTACTACAAAAAGTTTGGATATTAATTTTGAATCGTTTGATTATGAGGGTGTTACCTATCCATTGGATTATGCAACTTTTGAAAATGAATACGAAGATCATCCATCTCCTGAATTTAGACGTAAAAGTTTTAGAGCTTTTAGCGATGCATTAAGACAATATCAACATACGACGGCTGCAACATATAATATGCAAGTCCAACAAGAAAAGATTGAAGCGGATTTACGAGGATATGATTCTGTTATTGATTATCTTCTACAAAATCAAGAAGTAACAAAAGATATGTTCGATAGACAAATTGATGTCATTATGAGTGATTTAGCCCCAGTTATGCAAAAGTATGCAGAGATTATTCAACGTGTACATAACCTGGATAAAATGCGATTTGAGGATTTAAAAATTTCAATAGACCCTAACTTTGAACCAGAAATATCAATTGAAGAATCGAAAAAATACATTTATGGAGCGCTCAATGTACTTGGTGATGATTATGTGAAAATGTTAAAGTCTGCCTATGATTACCGCTGGATTGATTTTGCTCAGAATAAAGGAAAAGATACTGGAGCATATTGTGCAAGTCCATACGTTACACATTCATATGTGTTTATTTCATGGACTGGGAAAATGGCTGAAACATTCGTTCTTGCACATGAATTAGGACATGCAGGTCATTTTACATTAGCGCAGAAACATCAAAATTTGCTGGAATCTGAAGCGTCTATGTACTTTGTAGAAGCACCTTCCACAATGAATGAAATGTTGATGGCAAATTATTTATTTAATAGTAGTAATGATCCTCGATTTAAACGTTGGGTTATTGGTTCGATTTTATCTCGAACTTATTATCACAATATGGTTACTCACCTTTTAGAAGCAGCGTATCAACGTGAAGTGTACCGCCGCGTCGACAATGGAGAATCATTAACTGCCCCACTTCTAAATGAAATAATGTTGAACACATATAAAGCATTTTTCGGTGACACTGTTGAAATGACTGATGGGGTTGAATTAACATGGATGAGACAACCACATTACTATATGGGATTGTACTCATATACTTACTCTGCTGGATTGACAATAGGTACAGTTGTATCACAATGTATCAAGAATGAAGGTCAACCGGCTGTTGATCGTTGGTTAAAAACACTACAAGCTGGTGGTAGTCAATCTCCAATTGAATTGGCGCAAATAGCTGGCGTCGATATTACGACTGACGCCCCTTTAAAAGAGACAATTAACTATATTTCAAATTTAGTAGATGAATTAGAAGTATTAACATATCAAATAGAAGAAAATTCATAATGGTTAAAGCAAAATATCAAACCCCACCTGAAACTGTGGCATAGAATTCAGGTGGGGTTGCTCATTATAGAAATACAATAGGATTTGATAATTTAATCAAAAGTTTCAAAATGTTGACCTGTTAAATAATAATAAACACTTTCAGCAATATTGCTTATATGATCACCTATTCGTTCTAAGTGTCTAGCCGCTAAGTGTGCTTGACCAGCTACGAATGGGTCATTATCGATTAAGTAACTGGTATTGACGATGTTAACGTATAAATCATCAATATCTTCATCTCTTTCAATGACTTCTTTTATCAGTGGTAAATCTTTGTTTCTAATAGCGTTATTCAAATCTTCTAACATGAGCATCGCTAATTTACCCATGGTTTTTAAACGTGTAAACACATAGTTATCATTTATTTTAACTCTTAAACGTATATGAGCAATACTAGCGGCATTATCTCCCATTCGTTCAAAATCTGTAGAGATTTTGAGTGCTGCCATCATCATACGTAAATCTGTGGCAATAGGTTGTTGTCTAGTAATTAGCATGATTACCTTCTCGTTAATTTCATGATCTAAATGGTTAATTTCCTTGTCTTTCTCAATGGTTTGTCTTGCGAATGATTTCTTTTCTTCCCCTAAAGACACTAGTGCATTGTTAATATTAAAATATACACGAAGACCAAGACGCCGTAAATCTTTAATTAATCCATCTAGCTGACCTTCATATTTTTGTCTAATAATTGCCATTGCATCTTATCCAAAACGACCAGATATATAATCTTCAGTTTGTTTGTCTGCAGGATTTGAAAAGATTTTATCAGTATCATCATATTCATTGACATATCCATTTAAGAAGAAAGCAGTTTTATCTGAAACACGCGCAGCTTGTTGCATGTTGTGTGTAACCATAATAATTGAGTAATTTTCTTTTAATTCTTGTACAAGTTCTTCAACTCTTAATGTAGAAATAGGATCTAATGCTGACGTAGGTTCATCCATTAAAATGACATCTGGTTCAATTGCTAAACATCTAGCTATACAAACACGTTGTTGTTGTCCACCTGATAATCCATAAGCATTTGTATGCAATCTATCTTTTAATTCATCCCATATTGCAGCGCCACGTAATGATTTTTCTACGATTTCATCTAGAATTTTTTTGTTTTTAATACCGTGAGTCTTAGGACCATAAGTAATATTATCATAAATTGATTTAGGGAATGGGTTAGGTTGTTGAAAAACCATTCCAACGTTAGTACGTAGCTTCTCTTTAGAATACTTTGCATCAAATATATTTTGGTCACGATACAAAATTTTGCCTGCAGTTTTCACAGATGGAACTAATTCGACCATTCTATTTAAAGCTTTGATGTATGTAGATTTACCACATCCAGATGGTCCGATTATTGCAGTCACATTATTTTCCAATATATCTAAATTAATGTTTTGTAAAGCATGATTTTCTCCATACCATAAATCTAGATTTTGAGTTGAATAAACAATCTTCTTTTCACTGTCTGGAATTGTATATTTCTTATTGTTTTCAGTAGTAACTATTGTGGCAACTGAGTCTTGATTATTTGTTTGTGCGTCTAATTTCTCTTTGTCTGCTACTTGTGAATTAACCATAATTAAAAACTCCTTTATATCTTGAGACCTAGATGATATAGGTCAATAACGTTTATTTATAAAAATGCATTTCCCTTATAAGTTCGATTAGAATTTTTTACTAAATTTATTACGTAGAAGTATCGCTATAGCGTTCATCAATAATAAGATAACGAGTAGAACGATAATGCCTGCTGATGCAACGTTTTGGAATTCTGCTTGAGGCATTTTTGCCCATGTATAAATTTGAGTTGGTAACGCAGAGAATTGGTCGAGTAATCCGCTTGGTGTTGCTAAAAGTATCGTTGGTATACCTATCATTACAAGTGGTGCTGTTTCTCCTAATGCGCGTGATAAAGATAAAATGAAACCTGTTAAAATACCAGGTAATGCTGCCGGTAAAACAACTCTTCTAATTGTTTGCCATTTATTAGCACCAAGACCATATGATGCTTCTCTGACTGAACTAGGAACTGCTCTGATAGCTTCTTGACTAGCAACGATAATAACAGGCAAGATTAGTAGTGACATTGTAAGAGCAGCTGCTAACACGCTATTACCTAAACCTGCCGCGCCCACAAACAATGTATAACCTAGTAAACCGAACACAATTGAAGGAACACCAGCTAAATTAGATATACTCACTTTTACGATTTGTGTGAAAATATTGTCTCTTGCGTATTCTTCTAAATAAATGGCTGTACCTATTCCTAAAATGATGCTAATTGGAATAATACTTAAGATTAACCAAATGGAACCTACTAATGCCCCTTTAATACCAGCATCTGCTGGTGTTGAAGATGAAAAATTAGTGAAAAATTCGGGAGTTAGATGTCCCGCCCCTTTAACGAAGGTTTGAATTAATAGTGCTACTAAAACAATGAGCCCTATTAATGTACATAATAAAAATAACCATTTGTTTACCGAGTTTTTCTTATCACGAGAAGAAATATTTTTTTCTACGGCATCTTTATCAATCAATGTTTTATTAGCAGTATTTGAATTTGTAGACATATTAATACTCCTCTCTGAATCGTTTAGAGATCCATTGTGATAATAAATTCATAATTAAAGTGAAAATGAAAAGTGTAAATCCTACAGCGTAAATACTATAGTAAATATCAGAACCAAATGCTGCATCACCTGTAGCAATTTCAACAATATATCCTGTCATCGTTTGAATTGAACTTGTTAAACTTAGAGATGATGTTGGTGAACTACCAGCAGCTAAAGAAACGATCATTGTTTCCCCTATTGCTCTTGATATACCTAATACAATTGAAGCAACAACGCCTGATGTCGCCGCCGGTAATACAACTTTTGTAGCGACTTCAAATTTAGTTGCGCCTAATCCAAATGCACCTTCACGAATTTTATCAGGTACAGATGACATCGCATCTTCACTCATACTTGTAATCATAGGGACGATCATTATACCCACAACAATACCAGGACTGATTGAATTAAACTCTCCTAAGTTAGGAATTAGATTCCTTAATATAGGTGTAACAAATGTTAAAGCAAAGAAACCAAATACAATTGTAGGAATCCCAGCCAAAATTTCTAATATTGGTTTAATGATTCTACGTGAACGATCAGATGCATATTCATTAAGGTAAATAGCTGCACCTAAACCAATTGGAACTGCCACGATTGTAGCAATAACAGTAATTTTCAATGTGCCAATGATGAGTGCCCAAATTCCAAATTCTGGCGATGAACCAGTTGGGTTCCAGGTACCAGATAAAAAGAATTTAGATAATGGTACTCGTGTGAAGAACGTAATCGTCTCAGTTAAAAGTGTAAATAAAATAGCAATTGTAGTTAATATAGATATAGCTGAAATAATAGCTAAAATAATTGGGACAATTTTATCACTTAGTCCGCCCTTTTTAGCATTATTCTTAGCTATCATTTCTCTCACCTTTGTTTGTGAAGCCATGTAAAACCCTCTCTCTTATCTCCCAAAATAATTTAAAAAAAGAGTGGGAATTGCTTTTATGAGAAAATGAGTTTATTCATATTTATTAGAATATTTACTCATTATCTGCAAAGCTGAAAAGGGTTCGACAAAGTGGCACATTGACCACTTTGCCTGATACCCTTTCAAAAATTCCCAACCCTAGGTGTTTATTACCTTAGTATTCATCATTTATCTTCTGATTTTTTGTCGTCTTTCTTATCAGACTTTTGATGTTTATCTAAAAAATCTTTTAAGTCATCTAATTGAGATTTATAAGTTTTCTTAGGTGAAGCTACATAACCAGCGTCTTCAGCTGCTTGACCTTCATCTTCAAGTACAAATTTCATGAATTCTGACATTACTTTATTGTCTTTTAATGATTTGTCTTTAGCATAGATAAATAATGGTCTGCTTAGTGCGTATGAACCGTTTTGAATTGTTTTCTTAGTTGGTTCTGTAACTTTGCCATTGTCATCTTTGATTTTAACTTCTTTTAATTTATCTTTATTTTGTTCGTAGAAATTATAACCGAAGTAACCGATACCTTCTTTGTTTTTAGTTACTGAAGATACAATCGCGTTAGTATCAGCATTCTTCTCAGCTTTGATATCTTGTTTATCCATAACTTCTTCTTCAAAGAAGTCGTAAGTACCATGACTTGAGTTAGGTGAAACAGCATTGATTTTTTTATCTGGCCAACTAGAGTTAACGTCTTTCCATGTTTTAGCTTTTCCAGAGTAAATATCTTTTAATTGTGATTTAGTTAATTCTTTAACAAAGTCGTTATCTTTATTAACTGCAATTGTTACACCATCTTGTGCAATTTTGAATTCGTGATATTTAATCCCTTTATCTTCTAATTTTTTCTTTTCTTCGTCTTTAATAGGTCTTGAAGCGTCTGAGAAATCAGTTTCGCCAGCAATGAATTTTTGGAAACCAGCACCTGTACCAGCTTGACCTGAAGAAATTTTAGCGTCTTTATGATCTTTAGCCCATTTTTCGTTTAATTTTTCAACGATAGGAGCTACTGTAGACGATCCTTCACCTTTAGCAGAACCTTTAAGATCTTTGCCGTCTCCTGAACCTCCATTATTTCCGCCACAAGCGCCAAGTAAAACCGAAGCACCTAATACAGTAGTACCGACTAATTGCCACTTTTTCATTGAAACATCCTCCTAATGTAAATAACCTATAATGGTATATGTATTTCTTACAGTTCTCATGTTACATATCTTTTATTAAATCAAAATAGAGTTATTGTAAATTTTTTGTTAAGAATGAGATTTGAATTAATGTAACGTGTATTAAAATTTAATTTGCTAACATAGTTTTAAAAAGAATAAAAATACTTGATTGAATGAATAGATGAGACATTGGGGATTATTATAGTGGAGAGAGAATTTTAATAAATTGTATCTAATCTGGTCCTTTAAGGTCATATTATTTCTTTAATTAATTACGTTAACGAAATGATTTAGTTCTTTAAATGAAGCACTTTAAAATATATATCATTTAGGATTTTAAAATAAGTGTTAAACGTAAAAAAACACTTGAGTTATCAGTTGATATCTCAAGTGTGTATAACGTATAGGTAATATTATGATTAAATTAATTAAAAGTACGCTATTATTAAATTTTTTATTGTCAGTCAAGTTTTCCAAAATATAGAATGCTATAAATACTGTAATTTAGAGCTTATTTTCATGATGAGATAACGAATTCAATAAGAATTACTTTCTATCTCTACATTAATTAAGTGTATTAATGGATTTCATCCTCTTTAATCATCGACACGGCTCCACCCTTTTTTAGTAAGAGTGATTTTTCCTGTTTCTATATTGATTATCTTTTTCTTATATAAATGTCCAATTGCACGTTTAAACGAGCCTTTACTCATATTAAAGACTTCTTTGATTGCATCAGGACTAGATTTATCCCAAAAAGGTAATTCACCATCATACTCAACAAGTAAATCAAATATGACCTGTCCATCATCATCAAGACGTTCATGAGCTAATGGTAAAAATGACCCATTTAATTCACCTTTTTCATTATGACCTATAATTCGGACCTCTACTTCTTCACCTAACCTTGGCTCATGTTTGCGTTCTGATTCGTGAACAAAAATTTTATAACCCTCATTACTTAATAAGAAGCTACCTACTCTGAGTAATCTATAAGCACGTGCAGAAATATATTCGTTTTGTTTACTATCGTCATTTACTGGCGTGAACATCGACTCAACAATCGTTTCACTAGCTAATCGTCCAAACATTTGATTCGTACTGTCTATTCTTAAAGTAACTAGCAAGTAGTCACCTGCTTGAGGCCAAAGTTCTTTAAGTTTCGGTAAATCTTCCCATGGAACTAAGACTTCACGAGGAAGTCCTACGTCGATATGTGCACCGTCTCTATCGGTTTTTATAACTTTAGCAAAATCATATTTATCTTTTGTAATATCAGGCATGTTTTGAGTCGCAAATAAATCGCCTGATCGGTTTGGATAAACGAAAAAACTATATTCCTCACCTATTTCAAAATCATCTTCATCAGCAACTTCTGACTGATTGAGTTTGACACTTTCGTCATTTGGCCCTTTAAGTAAATATGTTGACCCTTGTAATCCTACAACTTCTAAAAATTCTATTGAACCTACTATATCTTTATCTAATGCCATTCTATTCTCCTTAATCTATTATTCACTTTCATTTACTTTTTTCTATTTAAATAGTTAGATTTAACTTAATAAACTATATTCGTATCTATAAAATTCTTATTAATTATAACATGAGTTACTTATTCTATCATTAGCTTAATTGTCAGGTCGAAACTCTAATTATTATATGATATAATTTCTCCGTTAGAATAACCAAAAAGGAGCAGATGAATGTTACAAGTAACTGATGTAAGTTTACGTTTTGGTGATCGTAAACTATTTGAAGATGTAAATATAAAATTTACAGAGGGTAATTGTTATGGATTAATTGGTGCAAATGGTGCTGGAAAATCTACATTCTTAAAGATTTTATCAGGCGAAATTGATTCACAGACTGGTCATGTATCTCTAGGTAAAGACGAGCGTTTGGCTGTATTAAAACAAGATCATTTTGCTTATGAAGATGAACGTGTTTTAGATGTTGTGATTAAAGGACACGAACGTTTGTATCAAGTGATGAAAGAGAAAGATGAAATTTATATGAAACCTGATTTCAACGATGAAGACGGTATTCGTGCTGCAGAACTTGAAGGAGAATTTGCAGAAATGAACGGTTGGAATGCTGAAGCTGATGCCGCTAATTTATTATCAGGATTAGGCATAGAACCTGACTTACATGATAAAAATATGTCTGAACTTGAAAATAATCAAAAAGTTAAGGTATTGTTAGCTCAAAGTTTATTTGGTGATCCTGACGTTCTTTTACTAGATGAGCCTACCAATGGTTTAGATATACCAGCAATAAGTTGGTTAGAAGACTTTTTAATTAATTTTGAAAATACTGTCATTGTCGTTTCGCATGACCGTCACTTCTTAAATAATGTTTGTACTCATATAGCTGATTTAGACTTTGGCAAAATTAAACTTTATGTTGGTAACTATGATTTCTGGTATCAATCAAGTCAATTAGCACAAAAAATGGCACAAGAACAAAATAAGAAAAAAGAAGAAAAAATGAAAGAGTTACAAGATTTCATCGCACGCTTCTCAGCAAATGCTTCTAAATCTAAACAGGCAACAAGTCGTAAGAAACAATTAGAAAAAATTGAATTAGACGATATCCAGCCATCATCTCGTAGATACCCTTACGTGAAATTTACCCCTGAACGTGAAATTGGAAATGATTTACTTACAGTAGAAAATCTTTCTAAAACAATTGACGGCGAAAAGGTACTAGACAATGTTTCATTCACTATGAATCCTAATGATAAAGCTATTTTAGTTGGTGATAGCGAAATTGCTAAAACAACATTGTTAAAAATTTTAGCTGGAGAAATGGAACCAGATGAAGGTACATTTAAATGGGGCGTAACGACATCTTTAAGTTACTTCCCTAAAGATAACTCTGAATTCTTTGATGATGTCGATATGAATCTAGTTGAATGGTTACGTCAATACGCCCCAGAAGACGAACAAACTGAAACATTTTTACGTGGTTTCTTAGGACGCATGTTATTTAGTGGTGAGGAAGTTAAGAAAAAAGCAAGCGTGCTTTCAGGTGGAGAAAAAGTACGTTGCATGTTAAGTAAAATGATGCTATCAAGTGCTAATGTACTTTTACTTGACGAGCCAACAAACCATTTAGATTTGGAAAGTATCACTGCTGTAAATGATGGATTAAAATCATTTAAAGGTTCTATCATCTTCACTTCTTATGATTTTGAATTTATTAATACAATCGCAAATCGAGTGATTGACTTGAATCAAGCTGGTGCCCTTTCTAAAGAAGTACCTTATGAGGAATACTTACAAGAAATTGGCGTATTACAAAATAATTAATAATTGTTTTAACATTTATACAAGAGTCCGGGACATTTATCAAAGTCTCAGACTCTTTGTTTATATCATTTAATCTTTATTCGGTTGTTATGGGTATTAGATTAATATTGTTATCGTTTCAGTTATAAACTTTTAATATTGATCAAAAATTAAAAATACATACTTTTAAATACTAATACTTAAAAATCTAGATAAGGTGTTTAATTTGTAATAAGCGTATTAAATTTATAAAAATTACTTATCATGTGAATTCACACGTAAATTTTCAGTATATTTTTAAAAATCTAAAATATTGGTTTACATAGATATATTGTCTATGTATAATGAAAACATATCAATTGAATAAGATTTTGATGAGGCGCATCAATCATGAGTAAACTTTAGATAATTTGTCTGCTAACAATTATAGAGTTAAAAGGGTGAGATGCCGAAATGATTCATAATAGCAGTTATGAATCGTTGGACTTAATGGTTAAGAGCTATAAGTTTGTCATTATTATTAAATAATGGAGTGCATCACTTGTACATAAATGTAGAACAAGTTCGGCATTCCGAACTTGTTCTTTTTTATACTGTGTATGTCTCCTCTAATTATAGGAGGACTGAAATTGAATAGAAGCGTTTTAAAATTTGGCGGTTCTTCCGTCAGTGATTTTAAAAAAATAAAAAATATCGCTGAAATGCTTAAAACACGCATTGAAGATGGTGAGGAATTAATCGTTGTTGTTAGTGCTATGGGTAAGACAACTGATCAATTGATGAATAATGTATCAAGTCTTACTTCTACCCCTAAAGATCAAGAACTCGCATTGCTATTAACAACTGGTGAACAACAAACGGTTTCTTACCTTTCTATGGTACTTAATGACATAGGTGTAAATGCTAAAGCAATGACAGGTTATCAAGCTGGCATTAAGACTGTAGGACATCACTTAAAAAGTAAAATAGCAGAAATTAATCCCAATATTTTTGATGAGGCTTTTAAAGATCATGACATTTTAGTTGTAGCTGGATTTCAAGGTATAAACGATGATTTCGAACTTACTACACTTGGACGAGGTGGTTCTGATACTACAGCTGTAGCTTTAGCAGCAAGCAATCAGATACCTTGTGAAATTTATACTGACGTTGATGGTGTGTATGCAACAGATCCTAGAATACTAAATGAAGCGAAGCGTTTAGAATATGTCTCTTATGAGGAAATGATGGAAATGAGTGCGCTTGGTGCAGGTGTACTTGAAACGAGAAGTGTTGAATTAGCCAAGAATTATGATATTCCTCTTTACTTAGGAAGAACTTTATCAAATATGAAAGGAACATGGATTATGTCTAAAAGTGATTTATTAGAAAAAAAAGCAGTAACTGGTGTTGCATTGGATACACACATGATGCACGTCACGATAAGTTATCCCCTACCGGATAATCAGTTACTAACACAATTGTTTACCGCATTGGAAGAAGAATCTGTAAATGTTGATATGATTTCTCAAATTGTAAATTTAGAAGGTTTACAATTATCTTTTTCAATTAAAGATAGTGATGCACATCAAATTTCTTCAATTCTGGAAAATTTATCAATACACTTCTCAGCACTTGATTATAAAATTAATGAAGCATATGTCAAAATATCTTTAATTGGATCAGGTATGAGAGATATGTCAGGAGTAGCATCAAAAGCTTTTATGACGCTTATCAATTCAGATATTCCATTTTATCAAACGACGACATCGGAAATTAGCATATCTTATGTAATAGACGAAGAAAATGGTGAAAAAGCAGTAGAAGAATTGTATCATGCCTTCGAAATTTAGCATTCATGTGATATATTTATTATAAATTTTCTAAAAATTACTAATATTAAGAATGGAGTGACTATTTATTATGACAAGATTAGCAGTAGCTGGAGCAACAGGATTAGTTGGAACAAAAATGTTAGAGACACTAGATCGAAAACAAATACCTTTTGATGAATTAGTATTATTTTCTTCTGCTCGCTCAGCAGGAAAAAAAGTTGAATTTCAAGGACAATCGTATACTGTTCAAGAATTAACTGATGAAGCAGCAAGTGAACATTTTGATTATGTTTTAATGAGTGCGGGAGGTAGCACAAGTGAGCACTTTGCCCCACTATTTGAGGCGGCTGGAGCCATTGTTATTGATAATTCAAGTCAATGGAGAATGGCTGAAGATGTCGATTTAATTGTTCCAGAAGTGAATGAGCCTCAATTTACACGTGGTATTATTGCCAATCCAAATTGCTCTACAATTCAATCAGTTGTACCTCTTAAAATTTTGCAAGATGCATATGGATTAAAACGTGTCGCTTATACGACTTATCAAGCTGTATCAGGTTCTGGTGTTAAAGGTAAAAGAGATTTAACTGAAGGCGCTAATGGAAAAGAACCTGAAGCATATCCCTATCCAATTTACAATAATGTATTACCACATATAGATGTTTTTCTTGAAAATGGGTATACAAAAGAAGAACAAAAAATGATTGATGAAACGAAAAAAATTCTTAACGACCAAAACTTAAAAGTAACTGCCACATGTGTACGTGTACCAGTACAAGATAGTCACAGTATTGAAATCGATGTGACTTTAAATCAAGATACTACAGTTAAAGAGATACAAGAATTATTTGCACAAGATCAACGTGTTGTTCTTGTAGATAATCCAAGTAAAAATGAATATCCATTAGCCATTCATTCTACTGGCAAAGATGAAGTATTTGTAGGACGTATTCGCCGAGATGACTCTCTTGAAAATACATTTCACGTATGGTGTACCTCTGATAATTTACTCAAAGGCGCAGCATTAAATGCAGTTCAAGTATTAGAACAAATTTTAACTTTGAAAGGGGCAAGATAATATGACACACATGTTTGAAGGCGTTGGTGTAGCATTAGCGACTCCTTTTACCAATAATGAGGTTGATTTCGACGCATTAGAAAGACATGTTCAATTTCTTTTAGATAACAATATCCAAGCAATTATAGTGAATGGCACTACAGCAGAAAGTCCTACATTAACTGACGAAGAAAAAGAGAAAGTATTGGCAACAGTAGTTAAACTCGTAAATCATAACGTTCCTGTTATTGCGGGTACTGGCACTAATAATACGTATAAATCAATTCAAGCTTCAATACGTGCGAAAGAAATTGGTGCAGATGCAGTCATGTTAATTACGCCCTATTACAACAAAACGAATCAGCGTGGTTTAATTCAACATTTTGAGACAATCGCAAATGAAGTGAAATTACCAGTAATTCTTTACAATGTGCCCTCACGAACAAACATGACGATAGAGCCAGAAACAGTTGAAATTCTCAGTCATAATCCATATATCGTTGCTTTAAAAGATGCGACAAATGATTTTGAGTATTTTGATGAAGTAAAACAACGTATTAATGCAAATGAATTTGCATTATATAGTGGGAATGACGACAATGTTGTGAAGTTCTATCAACGTGGAGGTAATGGTGTCATCTCTGTAATTGCGAATGTAATTCCACAAGAATTTCAATATTTATATGATAATAGACAAAATGAAACCGATATTACTAATTACTTTAAACCTATTGAAAAATTGTTAGAAGCGTTGTCACTTGACGTTAACCCAATACCTATTAAAGTTCTAACTGCATATTTGGGTTATGGTCATTACGAAGTGAGATTACCATTAGTGCCTCTAGAAGAAGCACAATGTAAACAAGTTGAAAGAGCATTTGAACAATTTAAAGCAGGTGAACAATAATGAACATACTACTAATTGGATATGGTGCAATGAATCAAAGAGTTGCACGATTAGCTGAAGATAAAGGTCATGAAATTGTTGGAGTCATAGACAGAACTCCAAAATCATCGACACCTTATTCTCAATATAAACACATTAGTGAATGTAAAGAAGCTGATGTTGCTATTGACTTTTCAAATCCTGAATTGCTCTTTCCTCTATTAGAAGAACAATTCAATCTGCCTCTTGTCATCGCAACTACAGGTAAAAAAGAAACGTTAATACAAAAATTGGAAACGCTAAGTCAAAGAACACCTGTATTTTTTAGTGCAAATATGAGTTATGGTGTCCATGCATTAACTAAAATATTAGAAACTGCAGTTCCCTTACTCGAAGATTTCGATATCGAACTGACAGAAGCGCATCATAATAAAAAAGTCGATGCTCCTAGTGGCACATTAGTTAAATTGTATGATGTCATTAAAGAATTACGTGACAATGTCTCACCTGTTTATGATAGACACGAAAAAACTGAGAAGCGTACACATGATGAGATAGGTATACATGCTGTTCGTGGCGGTACGATTGTCGGGGAACATGACATTTTATTTGCAGGTACTGATGAAACAATTACTATCTCACATAGAGCACAATCAAAAGATATCTTTGCAAATGGTGCCATTGGCGCTGCAGAAAAATTAATTCACAAAAACCCAGGTTTTTATACTTTTAATAATCTATAAATCAAAGGAGTTATTCAAATTATGGTACAACATTTATCAGCTCAAGAAATCATTCAATATATTAGCGATGCTAAGAAATCAACACCACTCAAAGTTTATGTAAATGGTCATTTTACAAATGTGACATTTCCAGAATCTTTTAAAGTTTTTGGCTCAGAACATTCAAAAGTAATTTTCTGTGAAGCAGATGAATGGAAACAATTTTATCAACAAAATCATTCATTAATCACTGAATTAGAAATTGAGATGGATCGTCGTAATTCAGCTATACCTCTTAAAGATTTAACAAACACAAATGCTCGTATTGAGCCAGGTGCGTTTATTCGTGAGCAAGCTATCATTGAAGATGGTGCTGTGGTTATGATGGGTGCTACGATTAATATTGGAGCTATTGTAGGTGAAGGAACAATGATAGACATGAACGCAACACTTGGTGGCCGAGCTACAACAGGAAAAAATGTTCATGTTGGTGCAGGAGCTGTTTTAGCTGGTGTCATTGAACCTCCAAGTGCTTCCCCAGTTGTCATTGAAGACAATGTTTTAATTGGAGCAAATGCTGTTATTCTTGAAGGTGTACGCGTTGGTGCAGGAGCTATTGTAGCAGCTGGAGCTATTGTAACTCAAGATGTGCCAGCTGGTGCTGTAGTTGCTGGTACGCCTGCTAAAGTAATTAAACAAACTTCAGAAGTTCAAGACTCAAAACGTGAGATTGTGTCTGCATTGCGTAAATTAAATAATGAATAACGACATAGAATAATTGTGTAGATAAAAAATATGTTCAAGGTGGAATCCAATGATTAATTTATATAGGATGCATTAATCATTCATTTCGCCTTTTTATTATAGAATGATACACATTGAAATATTAATGAAATAGTTATACAAGGGATGGATGATTTTATGAACGAGTTAGAATTCGTTACATTGCACAGAAGACATTTACATCAATATCCAGAATTAAGTTTACATGAATTTGAGACGACATCGTATATAACATCATTTTTAGAGGATTTAGGCGTACCTTACGACCGACCACTTAAAACTGGTGTTATTGCTTATTTGGAAGGTAATAGTCATCACACTATTGCATTCAGAGCAGATATAGACGCGTTACCAATTTATGAAGAAAATGATATTGATTTTAAAAGTAAAAATGATCACGTCATGCACGCGTGTGGTCATGATGGACATACGACAGCACTTATGCTTTTTGTTAAAAGGTGTAAAGCATTGTATGACAAATCTGAATTACCTCATAATGTAGTGTTTATATTTCAACCTGCCGAAGAAACTGGTGGAGGAGCTAATCGCTTAATCAAAGCTGGCGCTTTTGACAAGTACCCTATTGAAGCGGTATTTGGTTTTCACGTTAATCCGTTTGAAAAAGAAGGTAAAATTGTAATTCGGGATGAAGAAATCACTGCAAGTGCCACTGAATATCGCTTCTTTTTAAAAGGATTATCTAGTCATGTTGCTGATAAGGAGCAAGG
Source organism: Staphylococcus sp. MSU001 (assembly GCF_052976705.1). Lineage (NCBI taxonomy): Bacteria > Bacillati > Bacillota > Bacilli > Caryophanales > Staphylococcaceae > Staphylococcus > Staphylococcus sp. MSU001. The sequence continues at coordinate 211,304 of NZ_JBRIKK010000001.1, read as the reverse complement.
TCATTCATGTGGTGAGGGGTTACAACATGTCTTAAGTCAAATCGGTCAAATCCAACAGTTTCATTTGAATGGATTGAAACGTAACATTATTCATATGGGTCATTTTGAAGCTGGTGAAGCTATTAATACAGTACCGAGTCATGGTTATCTTGAAGGTACTATTCGTACATATGACACTGAAGATTTGGCTATTGTAAAACACCAAATGCATAAAATAGCGGAAAGTGTTCAATTATTATTTAATGTTGAATGTGAGGTTAAATTTGAAGAAGGATATCCACCAACAATGAATCATCCACAATTACGTCAAGCCGTTGAGAATGCTATAGAAGGTGCAAATTTAGAAGTTGTTGAAAAAAAGCTCCCCTTCCTGTTCGGTGAAGATTTTAGTTTTTATGGTCAACAACTTGCCCCTTCATATTTTGTATTTGTTGGTACTCAAAACAAGGAAAAAGGTTTTGTGACTGGTCTTCATACTGCACATCTTAATTTTGATGAGAAAATATTAATTGACGTTGTAAATTATTACGAGCATTTGTTAAGAAATTATAAAGAGGTGTAAAGCAATTGACAGCAATTTGGTCATTAGATACAGAAGCATTTTATCAGAATGCAGTAAAAGTAAAAAATAACGAACCAATAATGGCAGTTGTAAAAAACAATGCATATCATTATGGACTTGAGTTTGCAGTGAAAACATTTTTAAAAGCGGAAATTAATACATTTAGCACAACTTCATTAAATGAAGCTATACGAGTTAGAAAAATAGCACCTGAAGCAACTATATTTTTAATGAATCCTGTTTATGATTTTGATTTAGTAAAACGTTATGATATTCATATGACACTCCCCTCTTTAAACTATTATTATAAATATAAACAAGATTTAAAAGGCATTCATGTACATTTAGAATATGAAAATTTATTACATCGTTCTGGTTTTAGAAATATCGAAGAAATACGTGAAGTTTTAAAAGATCATGATCAAAATAATCAAGATAAAATGATTATTTCAGGAATATGGACGCATTTTGGCTATGCAGACGAATTTGACGTAGATGAATATAAAATGGAACGTGATGCTTGGTTAAACTTGATAAATACACTTTTAAATGAAAATTATCATTTTGATATGATACATTCACAAAATAGTGCAAGTTATTTTCGTGAGAATCAAATGTTACTTCCTCATCACACTCATGCTAGAGTTGGAATTGCCCTTTATGGTTCAAGACCATATAGTCTTATAAATGAAGAACGCATTACTCAATCTTTGACTGTTAAAGGTAATGTTATACAAGTTCGTGATGTAAATAAAGGTGATTATTGTGGATATAGTTTCGCCTTCGAAGTAAAGAATGACCACACTCAATTAGCTGTTGTTGATATAGGTTATGGCGATGGTATTCTAAAATCAAGAGCAAAACACGAAGCTATAATTAATGGTAAGCGATATCCAATTAGAGCATTAATGATGAGTCATATGTTTATTGAAGTTGATGACGAAGTTCATGCACAAGACGAAGTCATATTATATAATAAGGATATACGCATAGATGAATTTACATTTAAAGGTGTTGGCGCAAATTCAGAACAATTAAGCGCAATGAATCACGATTCTCTTATAAAGGAGTATTTATAAATGGTAGTTAATTATAACGATAACGGCGAACTGACAATGGGAGGTACAAGCTTAAAAACTATTGCACAAAGTTTTGGTACACCCTCGATTGTTTACGATGAAGACCAAATTCGTAATCAGATAAGACGATATCATAAAGCATTTGAAGCAAGTGGTTTAAGCTACAATATATCTTATGCCTCAAAAGCTTTCACATGTATTCAGATGGTCAAATTAATTGATGAAGAAAATTTACAATTAGATGTTGTTTCTGAAGGTGAACTTTATACTGCTCTTGAAGCAGGATTTGATTCGAAACGTATTCACTTCCATGGGAACAACAAGACGAAACGCGAGATTCAATATGCTTTAGACAATCAGATTGGTTATTTTGTAGTGGATACGCTCGAAGAAATAGATCTTATTGATAAATATGCTGATAGTAATGTGAATGTTGTATTACGTGTGAATCCTGGTGTTGAAGCACATACACATGAATTTATTCAAACTGGACAGGAAGATAGTAAATTTGGATTATCAATCAAACACGGTCTAGCATTAAATGCAGTTAATAAAGTAAAAGCAACGAAACATTTGCAACTTAAAGGAATACATTTCCATATTGGCTCTCAAATCGAAGGCACTGAGGCGATGATTAAGACAGCTAAAATTGTGCTTAATTGGTTAGCAAGTGAACGAATTGAAGTGAGTTTGCTTAACATAGGTGGTGGTTTCGGAATTAAATATGTCGAAGGAGATGAAAGCTTCCCTATTGAGCAAGGAATATCTGAAATTACTGAAGCTATTAAAGAAACTGCACAAGCATTGCAGTACAATATTCCTGAAATTGGGATAGAACCTGGCCGTTCAATTGTTGGAGAAGCAGGTATCACTTTATATGAGGTTGGTACAATTAAAGATATTCCTGGAGTTAATAAATATGTATCAGTTGATGGCGGAATGAGTGATCACATACGAACTGCACTTTATGGTGCACAGTATGAGGCGTTGTTAGTTAACAGAAATGAAAAAGCTAATGAATCTGTAACAATTGCAGGTAAACTCTGTGAATCTGGTGATATTATCGTACGAGATGCTCAATTACCCTCTTCTGTTCATAGAGGTGATTATCTAGCAGTACTTTCTACTGGTGCGTATCATTATTCAATGGCTTCAAATTATAATCAAATGCAAAAACCTTCAGTATTTTTCTTGAAAGATGGAAAAGCACGTGAAGTGATTAAACGTCAATCATTGAGACAATTAATTATTAATGATACAAAATAATTCTAAAAAGTGAGCGAGTAAAAGCGCATCTACTATCAATATGATTTCGCTTAAAATCTATTTAAAAACGCCTTGGATAGGTTCAGTATATCTATCCGAGGCGTTTTTACTTACTTTAAATTAAATGAAATTTAAAATTGAATTTTTCTGAAAATCCTAATTGCTAAGAGGTAAATAATGATTATATAAACAATAGTAATAGAGCTCATTATTGATAAGTTTAAAATAAAACTTTTATCGGTATCTAAATTTGTGAAATTTGAAGGGAAAAACTTGATTTTATTAATATTGTCTGTAATCTTTATGACCACATAACATAAAATCATACTGATATATGAATAAATTATTTAGTCTTAATTTTTTAATTTTAAAATTTACCATTTAATGAAACGACCACGGTAACCAAAATAAAAACGACCAATTGAAACCTGCAATAATTTAAAAGGATTTGGCATAACAATATATCCTTTACCCTACTTATTACTTATATTATAAAGAGCTTAAAATAATAAATCAATAAATGATTATATTGGAGACTATATTATTTAATGGAAGTTTTGGAGAAGTTATGCTTTTCTTTAAACACAGACATGCAAAAAAATAATGAGATAGTCATAATTCTTATTTTGGGCATAAAAAACAGAAAGAAATTAAAATTAATTTCTTTCTGTGATACGGTATGTATTGATATAAAAAACACCTTACTGCTTGGTAAGGTGTTAGTTAAAGTCAATGATTACAATCTATTTATTATAGTTTAACAACGTTTGCAGCTTGAGGACCGCGATCGCCTTCAACTACTTCAAATTCAACTGATTGACCTTCTTCTAATGATTTGTATCCTTCTTGGTTAATTGCTGAGAAGTGTACGAATACGTCGTTTTCTCCTTCAACTTCGATGAAACCAAAACCTTTTTCGGCATTAAACCATTTAACTGTACCTTGTTTCATAACTCTGAAACCTCCAAGACTAAATTCTTTCAATATGCATTATTCGCATATTACAAAAAATACATGTCTAAAATCTAATATAAATCAAATATTCTTTGCAATATGGAATAAAACAATTGCTTAATAATCATTATAGTTTAGTCATAGCTAAATTGCAATACAATTATAGAAAATTATCATTCAATCTATTTTTGGAAGATTAAAATAAACCTCATTATTTTTTAAAATAATAAAACTATAAAATATTTGTAAATCTTCCTCACAGTCTTCACAAAAGTTTAAATCACAATTGTTGTAAAAAGCATGTATATTATACTTCCCTACTACATAATTGTCGTAACATTTCTTACTATGGTTTAGTACATTTATGTAATACTCCATCATTTGTTCGTATGTAGTAAATTCTGATTGCTCCACAATTTTTTGTGGCCAATCATCAAATAGCCACCAACCTTCGTAGTCAGCCCTGATCTTGACTACTGTCCACATAATAATTTCCCCTTCCCTACTATAAAGCTACAACAATAATTTTAACTTTTCATGTTTTAAAATCAAGTTTCAAGCCTTGTGATATAAACAATTTTTTGAATAGCAAATATTAGTTTTTTACAATTAAAATACGTATAATAAAGACAAGAGGTGATTTTATGCAACGTAAACATATTCAAGTTTTTGGTACAGTACAAGGTGTAGGATTTAGATTTTACACGCAACGTATTGCTCATCAATTTAATATTAAAGGTACAGTCCAAAATGTTGAGGACTATGTAGATATATATGCTCAGGGCGACGATACAAAATTAGAACAGTTTATTGATTCTGTGATCCAAGGTGCTTCACCGGCTTCACAAGTGTCTAATTACAATATTGAAGAATTAGACCTTGATGAATCTTTATCAGAGTTTAAGACAATTTAGGTTTATAATATAAGACTTTAATATAAAGGAAGATGACACTTGAGATATAACATTTCACGTATATTTGGAGTGTTAGTGGGTATACCAGTGGCCTTTATTGTTTGGCTTATTACTGTTTTTGCGTTGGATTTATCATTCATTATAGACATGCTTATCAGTTTTGGTAGTTTCATTGCATCATACTTCCCTACGCAAAGGCTCACTTCACGAAAGTATCTTAATGAAATTGGTTTATCAAGAAGAGATTACAGATATGTTCAATCACAGCTTCATCATGCACATACTAAAATTAGAACTATCTTAAAGTCATTTATTAATATTCGTTCAATCAAAGATTTTAGACAAGTAAATGATATATATCGAATTTCTCGTTCTATTCATACAAGCATTAAGCAAAGACCCGCGATGTTTTTTAAAGTTGAAAGCTTTTTCTATTCTCATTTAGATAATGCCCTTAACTTAATAGACTCGTATACACGTCTTGCAAGAATGCCACGTAAGTCGCAAGATGAAAAGCTAAAATTAGAACAAACACGTATTACTCTGGATGAAATAAAAAGAACGCTCATTGCTGATCTTAAAAGGCTTAATGAGGAAGATTATGAGCGACTAGATGTTGAAATAGAATTAAATAGATTAGAACAGCAACGTCGACATAATAATTAATAGAAATGGAGAGATGAGTGAGATGGTAAGTGAACAAAGTAGTAATCGGTCACATCCACTTGATTACTATATGGATAATCAATCAACTGATCATCATACAATCGCTGAAGATCTTGAAATGCAATTAACTGAAAATGATAAACAAAGAATTAAATCAATAAGTGAGCAAATTGAGCCACTTAACCATGAAGGATTATTAAAATATGGTGCTAATCTTCAACAAAAGATGTCTCATTTTTCTCATCAAATTTTAGATGACGTTCAATCAAAAGATATGGGACCAGTTGGGGAAACTTTAAGTCAATTAATGGGAAAATTAAAATCTGTAAATCCAAATGACATAAATCCAGAAAAACAATCTAGATTAAAGCGTTTATTTAGACGTACTAAAGCTTCTATTAATGAAGTGTTTTCTAGAATGCAATCTGTAAGTTCTCAAATTGATCGTATTACTATTCAATTAGAAAAACATAAAGATCAGTTAACTAAAGATGTTGAATTTCTTGATCAATTATATCAGGAAAATAAAACATATTTTGATAACGTTTCTTTATATATCTTAGCGGCTCAGAAAAAGAAAAAAGAAATATTGACAGAAACCATACCCCAGTTACGAGAAAAAGCGCATCAAACTGGTAATCAAATGGACATTCAGGCAACTGCTGATATGGAACAGTTTGTTGATCGTTTAGATAAGCGCATTTATGATTTACAATTATCTAGGCAAATTGCTATTCAAACTGCACCTCAAATCCGTATGATACAAAATGTCAACCAAGCTTTAGCCGAAAAAATTCAAAGTTCAATTTTAACAAGTATTCCTTTATGGAAAAATCAAATGGCTATTGTCCTTACTTTGATGAGACAAAGAAATGCTGTTTCAGCACAACGTTCGGTTACCGATACTACGAATGAGTTACTTACTCAAAATGCGTCAATGTTAAAGAAAAACGCTATTGAAACGGCAGCTGAGAATGAGCGTGGCATCGTTGACATCGAAACGTTAAAGACAACACAAAATGACATTATTGAAACAATTGAACAAACACTTCAAATTCAAGAAGATGGTAGGCAGAAACGTCAAGTTGCAGAGAAGGAACTTAATGAATTAGAACAAGATTTGAAGCAGCATCTATTATCTATGCGCAAATAATAAAAAACACTCGTCACATGTGATTTAGATTTAGTCTATCACTTATTTGACGAGTGCTTTTTATTTTAAATTTACTTATTCTTTTTGATATACAATGTTAGATTGTTTAACAAAATAACTAATCATGTAACCAACAAGAGTTGCTACAACAGCAATTGGGAACCATTCAAGTGAATATTCTTTTAAAGGTAAACTATCTATAAATGAAATACGTATCCACCCTTGTGTCGTTATTAAGCTTAAGATTGATTCAATTGCTACAATAATTAACGGTATTTGTTGTGCAATACGTTTTGTAGGTATGAAGCGAGCAATGAGTATTAACAAAATAACTGTAATAGCCACTGGATAGATTACACTGAGTACAGGGACTGACATTTTAATTACGGAATTAAGTCCTTGGTTAGCTAAAATGAAACTAACTAAAATGAAAAACACCACAAATACTTTATAAGGTATCTTAGGTATTATTCTATGGAAATATTCACTTACTGATACGATTAATCCACAAGCAGTAGTTAAACATGCTAATGATACGATAATACCAAGTAAGTATTTTCCGAAAGTACCAAAGCCCTTCGTTGCCATTGTTGTGAGTAAATACGTCCCTATATTTTGATCTTTAGCTTTCAATTCCTTTAGAGTATCTGAAGGAATATTGATATGATTGCCTATGTACCCTAGCGAAATATATATAAATACTAATGCGATTGCAGCTATGAGACCAGCAATAATGGTCTGTTTAAAGATTTTATCAGCATGCTGTATTCCTGTTGTTTTAATCGCATTAACAACAATCATTGAAAACGCAATAGAAGCAATAGCATCCATTGTAAGGTAACCTTGTGTAAATCCTTGTGAAAATCCACTTAAATTGGAATGATAAGCATTTGTCATGCCGTAATTTGAAGAATGTCCACCAAAATCTACAAAACCTTTAATGATCATAGCGACAATGGTAATAAGTAATAAAGGTGTAAGTAATGAACCAATACGATCTATCATCTTATTAGGATTCAAGCATAAATAAAGAACGATTAAAAAATAGATTACTGTAAAAATAAATAATGCTAAATTCCCACTATTATGTGCAATAGGAGTAACAGTCATTTCAAATGAAGTTGAAGCTGTACGTGGTATCGCAAATAATGGTCCTATAGTGAGATAGATGATAATCAAAAATATTAATGAAAATCGTGGTGATATTTTATTAAAAGACCCAATATAACCATGTTTATCAAGCGCGCCTACCACAACGCCAAGAAGCGGTAATCCAATACCCGTAAGTGCAAAGGCTAGTATGGCTGGCCAAAAGAAATGACCACTTTCGAGTCCAAGTTGTGTTGGAAATATAAGGTTACCTGCGCCAAAAAACATAGCGAATAAAGTAAAGCCTATAATCCACGTATTTTTATTCATAATGCTGCTCCTTTTTATCTAATAATGCAACATTCAATATTCTATCATAATAAAGAAATATTAGTCTATATAAAATTTCAGAAAATTAAAACATTATACAATTGATGTAATTACTTCGTCAAAAATACGTAATGATTTATATTAATGAAGTTACAAGTTAGAAATTTTGAATTGATAAACTAACTTTTATAAAGATTTAAGTAACAATTTTTTTAGTAATGGTGATAAGTGACTCGGTAAATGTTCCACGCCTTCGACAAATATAGCAAATTGGCCATATATGTTATGAATGGTTTGTTCGATGTCTTCAGTAATTGGCTCTTGGCTAAGAAAGACATTAAATACTTCTATACCAAATTTGCGCGCACGTTCAACAGCTTCATACGTATCTAAAATACCATCTTGACTGTAATTAAATGCAGACGGTTCTCCATCTGAGAATACGATTAAAAAGCGTTGTTCATGACTTCTTTGTAATAAACGCTCGCTCGCAATTCTGATAGCTACGCCATCACGATTATCATCTTGAGGTTCTAATGTCATGATACGTGGGCCTTCTTTTTCAAAGATAGAGTAATTATAATTAATGATTTCATCAATGATATTTGGTTGTTGACGTTCGTCAGCTTCAAAAGCATCTTCATTAAATGCTAGTATTTCATGTTTAATATTCAAAGATTTTAAAGTTTCATGGAACAAAACGACACCCTTGATCGTTTCATCCATTTTATCGTGCATACTCGCTGATGCATCGATGAGTAATGTAAATGTTGCATCGAAAGTCTTGCTTAAATCCTGTTTTTTGTAAAATAACTTAAATTGATCATCAATAAACCAATTAATAAGGTCTTTTTGTAAGCGTCCCTTTGTTAAATTGTGTCTTTCATCTTCATGTTCTCTGTCGATGGTCTTTTCGATAATTTGTATTAAATCTTTAATTTCAAACTGTACATCATTTTTTGAATATTGATAATCTATCACATTTTGCGGTGTAATATCAGGGATATTCCATTCAATACTTACGTCTTTATTAATGCCTTTTAAAGCAAAAGTCTGGTTTTGTCCTGTAAATCCACCTTCATCGTGATCAAGTGTATTTTCTGACCCTTTACCTTTTTTGGTCATCATATCAGTCATATCATCAGTGCTGTCACCTTCTCGAGCCGTATCATTATCAGCCATAACTTCACTGTTTTCACCCTCATGTAGCTCCATTTCTAAATATGCCCCGCCTTTAGACTCACTGTCTGCGGCTTTTGTTTCAGCTTCAGCTGTTTCTACATCTTCCTCTGTCTGATGATTATCTTTACCATCAGTATTGCTCGCATCTGTACGTTTTAAGTCTTCAAAACTATCTGCATAAATATCTTCATATAATTTTTGAGGTAAGTAGTAATATTCATTTAGCATATCTTCCTTTAATAAATCATCCACTTGATACATGATACGTTCTGCTAAATACATATTATCTTCTGATGTATGATTCTGAAAAATATTTGGTAAGTACTGATACATATGAACTAAAATGTCATCAAATGCTGGATGTATGGATGGAATATTAAAAAAGTTTTGACTTAAAAATGCATGCTCTAAATAAAGAAAAAGTAAATCAGTATATACAGTTTTAGTTTTGTAAAAATTAATTTGAGATTCTGTGAAAGATAATCGTGTTTCTATGCGTAAATCAATCATTTTTGTAGTGCTAGGTCTTTGTTGTCTAATATGTTCAAATATACGTACATCCTCTAAAAGTTTAAATAATTGATGAAAGAACTTAGGGTGTTCGAAATCATTGTTGTGTAAAACTTGATTGATGATTGAAAGATTCATATTCAGATATCCATACGTTGCGAGTAAGACATCTGTTTTCAGTCCAGCTTGTTCAATATGTTTCGGTCTATGAGACCAAAACCAACTCGCAATGAGTGTATTACTATAAGGATTATAGTAAGGGAATTTTTGTATTTTAACTTGTGTTTGTTCATTTTTTAAAAGTAAACGTGCTAAGTCTTGTAACATCATTACTTGTTTTGCATCTAATTGTTCATCGTTGAATTTTATAAAACGATCACTCATTTTTATCCCTCTTTAAAAATTAAGCTCGATAGCGTTAAGTATCGCTTGTTGTTCTCGCTCATCCTCTAATTTATCAATAATTGTACGTTGTACCGCACGTTCAATAGGCATGACAGTTGCTAAATCACTAAGGTCGATTAAAGCTCGAATACTTGCAGCCTCTTCAGAAATTTGACCTTGCTTGGTCATAGTACGTAAATCTTCGTTAAATTTAATGATATGTTGAATCAATTGTTCATCTTGTAATTTACTTTGCTCTTTAATGACTGTTTTAAGAATGTCACCATCTATATAATCTACTTCTATGACGATAAATCTATTTTTTAAAGCCTCATTCATTGGTAATGTTCCTACATAACCTTCATTAATAGCAGCAATTACATTAAATCCAGGAGCTGCTTTAATCACTTCACCAGTATAAGGGTTTGTCAATTGACGTCGATAATCTAATACACCGTTAAGTATAGGTAATGTTTCCGGTTTTGCCATATTAATTTCATCTATATATAAAATGTGACCTTCTTTCATTGCTTTTATTACAGGACCATCAATGAAGACAATTTCTTGGTGACCTTCTTCATTAGTTTGAATTGTTTTAAAACCTAATAAGCTTTCAGTATCTAGATCTACTGAACAATTAACTTGATGCATAGGTAAATTCATAACATGACTTAACGTTTCGGCAAGCTTGGTTTTTCCTGATCCTGTTGGCCCTTTTAGTAGTATGTTCTTATTTAATTGAAATAAAGCTTTAGCATCCTCAAAAACTGTTTGATCTGAATTTTTGTAAACTGTTTGTACCATAATTCCCATCCTTTAATGTTAAAAAAGACTAAGACATTAGTTTTTGGTGCATAGTCTTAGTCTTATTTAAAATGATTAAAATAAATGACTTATTTAGTCATTATTGAGTTAATGTAAACTGATGATTGAAAAATATATCCATTGCAATGATAACGTATTTAGTTGAAAGAGATTAAATTATATCTCTTTGAAGTAGTCTTTGTAATAGCCACCTACTAAACCTGAATTATCTATAATTTGATAATATTCTTCAGTTTCGTTAATAACATCATACTGTTTGCCGATAGTTAGCATATCTGCAACTGTAAATTTTTTGGCATCAGTATTTGTCACTTCTACTTTTTTAATTGGTGTACGTTCTTTCCAAGTTTCATGTAACATGTAATAACCATCCTTAAATCATATTTACTTTTCAAGTGTATAAATAAATGAAATGCCACTATTTTCAGTGATTCTAAGAGATTCTGAAGTATCCTGTTCAAGAGTTTGATATGGAACACCTATCTCATCTAAACGATTTTTTGCTTGAAGATACAATTGAGTATCACTTGTAGAGAATTCCACTTGCTCAATAGGCCCGTGTGTATTCATTTGAATATCTTCATCGCTTTCAAATAAATGGATTTCACCACCAAGACCACCTTCACCTATACGAAACACTTGAATAGGTTGTTGTGCATCTTCATGTGGAAGATATTCAGCAAATAAATCTAATTGAAATACTTGTGTGAGAATAGAAGTGGTGACAGATAACTCGTTCACCTTAATAATGACTGGACCTAAGCCTTGAACTTGATGTAAAGGGTTAACAGGACTATCGAAAGTAGGCATACCTAAGCCTATACCAGTATTTAACTCGTTAGAATAAATATCAAATTTTTGTTGATTATGATCTTTAAAAGTGAAATGTTTAAGTCCATTAAGTTCAGTGATTGAACTATAGGATATATTAAACTTGTCAAAAATAGTTTGATATTCTACTAATCCAGAATCAGAAGGTGTTCTAAGTCCAACACTATCTATGTGTGGATTTTTATAATCTTCCTCTGGAACCTCAACAAAGTGAACACGCGTTCCAGGACTTAAATTAGCGTCACCAAATCTTATGGCATGTTCATTTTTAGTTGAATGTTGTAAACCAATGATGTGGTTAAATAATTCTTTCGTTTTAGATAAATCGTTCGTTCCTAAAGTGACACTTCTAAGTCCACTCATTAACTGACACTCCTCTATTTATCTTTACAGATAACATTATAACGTATTTTGTAACACTTGAATATGATGAACACTCATATAAAGATAGATATTTATTTGTTGTTGATTTATTATTTATTAGAAAAATAAAACATACAGATTGGCTAAATATTTTGTATGTATTAAAATGTAATTAAAGAAGTAATCAAGGAGGCATGAGTATGTCTAATTTATGGATTATATTTGCAGTTACTGTACTAATAGCAGTTTATTCCGCAATTGAGGTATTTACAAATTTAAATCATAAACAACAACCAAGATTTAAATATTTTACTATCGCATTTGTTGTGTTTATTATCTTAGCGATTATAGAAGTTATATTTCTTGCTCAATGATGGATGAATTTAAAAAGTTATAGTTTACCTGTAAAGAAATCGGTGCTATTTAATTTCTTCACAGGTATTTTTATTTGCATTCGATACTATTTTTAGTTTTTTATTAGAATGAACGATTCTTATATTTAAAATTACTTTTGATCTGATTTAGTGAAAATCATAATATTTAAACCAATTAAGATTATAATATAAATAAAGATAGTAAAAGTTTTTATTAGCAACATAGCATTATCAGGGGTATCAGATTTAAAAAGTGTAATTAAATCTCCAATTGGAGGAACTGCCCATAATATATAATTCAGTAATGAATATGATTGTACTAAAGAAGGACGACTGAGACTAACAATTATTATAAGCGCTATAAATAGGAAAGTGTACTTATAAGATAAGAAATTAATATTATGAATTAAAGTAGAAATGAGCATCCCAATAATGCTTACAACAATATGTAACGTTAGTGCGATTATATATTGATTGAGAGTAATATCTTCGGAAAACCTATTTAGTATTAATGGGTAGAATAAAGATAGTAAAATTAACATTAAATGAATTAAAGATATGAAAAACCACTTACTAATGAGAAAAAGTAATTTAGATTCTAATTGGGTAAAGAGCAAATATTTTTCGTTCAAAGATTCTAAATTCCAAATGCTAATAGTTAACCAACACGAGATAATCAATAAGCCTATACTGCTAGATGCATAACTAGAAAGAATAGGTTGACCTTTGTATAAATATTGAATGATGATCCATATCACAAAGAAGAGTATAGGTGGTATAAATTGATAAGATTTAAAATAATTTCTAAACTGATATTGTGTAAATGCAATCAAAAGTTTTTCACATCCTTAATCTCAAGAATTTCACAGTTATGCACGATTAATTGTTTCAGTACTAAATTCAAATCGTTTTGATTAGTTTGGATGGATATTTTGTTATTGTCAGTATATGTAATTTTTTGATTTTGTATTTCTTTTAGTAAGTTAATTGTAACAGAATCATTTTTAACTACAATTAGTTTTGAAGTAACTACTAAATGATTTTTATTTATATCGTTAATATAAAAAATACCTGTTTCAATATTTAAGATATGCGTAGTAATATTTATAAGTTGATTCAATTCATGAGATGTTAAAATAATTGTTGATGATAATTTTAACCACTCTAGATAATTTATCAGAAATTTTGTAGCATTCTGATCTAATCCAGAAAATGGTTCATCTAAAATATATATGTCAGCGTTTTTAATTAAACATTGAATAACATTGACTTTCTGCTTTGTACCTTTTGAACAGTCTTTTAATTTTTGGTTCAAAAATGACGATAATTTAAGATGATTTATAAGGTAATTAAGTTTGACTTTAGTTTGATTATTAGAATGAACTTTTAATAGAAATTCAAAATATTCGTTAATCGTTAAACTTAAATTATTAGGAAAGATATCTACAGCATAACTAATTTTGCCATTTATTAATAATGATCCATCAAATTGAGTAATTAAACCAGCAATAATTTTTAAAGTTATACTTTTACCTGAACCATTTTTACCATTTACTAACGTTATTGAATGTTTCGGTACTCTAAAATTTAAATCATTAAGTATGTTTTGCTTATTAAATTGTTTTGTAATGTGAACTCCTTCAATAGCACTAAGTGACATTTTTTACTCCTAATAAATATAGTATACGTTTAATATATATTCTATCAATAAATAGTTCAATTTTCCTAATACCTAGTGCATATTAAACAAAAAAACAACGACGATTTACGTCGTTGTTTTTTAAGTATGTTAGGTTCCAAATTATGATTCAAGTAATAAATCTTCAGGATTTTCAATGAGTTCTTTAATGGTTTTTAAGAATCCTACAGCCTCTTTCCCATCGATGATTCTATGATCATAGCTTAATGCGATATACATCATTGGACGATTTTCAATTGTATCTTTATCAACTGCAATTGGGCGTGTAATAATTGAATGCATACCTAAGATAGCTGCTTGATTACCATTTATAATCGGTGTACTCATCATTGAGCCAAAGATACCGCCATTAGTGATGGTAAACGAACCGTTAACCATGTCATCAAGGCCTAATTTTTTATCACGAGCTTTTACGGCTAAATTAGCGATTTCTTGTTCAATTTCTGCAAAATTTTTCTTATCACAATCTCTAACAAATGGTACGAGTAATCCATCGTCAGTGGATACTGCAATGCCGATATCGTAAAATTGTTTAGTAATCATATCATCGCCATCTATCTCAGCATTTACTTCAGGATATTTTTTGAGAGCTGCAACGGCAGCTTTAGTGAAGAAGGACATAAATCCTAATTTAGTACCATCATGGTCTTTGATAAATTGCTCTTTTTTACGTTTACGTAAATCCATAACGTTTGTCATATCAACTTCATTAAATGTAGTAAGCATAGCTGTTTGATTTGATACTTCTAATAATTTTTTTGCAGCAGTTTTTTTGCGTCGAGACATTTTTTCACGAATAACAGGTTTTGATGGATTGTTATTGGTTTGTTTAGAACCACTGTTTTGTGATTTGCTTTCACTTTTAGCTGTTTCACTCGAAGATTTTTGACTATTTTCAACATCATCTTTTCTTAAAACATCATTGCCTTTTCCGGATACTTCGCTTAAATCAACGCCATTTTTACGTGCATGTCGACGTGCAGATGGTGTTGCACTGATACGTTGTTGGCTATTATCTTGTGTATTTTTACTTTCACTAGAATTCGAATTAGATTGTTTTGGCGTTTCTTTCTCTTTAGCTTCATCTTTTTGTGAAGATTCGTTAGAACTATCGCTAGATGTGTTTACTTGTCCTTCTCCTACTACAGCTACAGCTTGACCTACTTCAACTGTATCGCCTTCCTCGGCTAATTGTTCTGATAATACCCCAGCTTCTTCAGAAACTACTTCGACGTTAACTTTATCTGTTTCTAGTTCTAAGATAGCTTCACCTTTATCTACATTATCGCCTACATTTTTTAACCATTCTGCAATGGTACC
This sequence comes from Staphylococcus sp. MSU001, assembly GCF_052976705.1. Classification (NCBI taxonomy): domain Bacteria; kingdom Bacillati; phylum Bacillota; class Bacilli; order Caryophanales; family Staphylococcaceae; genus Staphylococcus; species Staphylococcus sp. MSU001. Next base: position 195,803 of record NZ_JBRIKK010000001.1, on the reverse strand, counting down.
CTCTGTGATTGATTCTGCTAATTCTGGAACTTTTACCTCTGCCATACTTATTTTTCCCCCTAGTTAATTGTTAATGCTACTTTCAATAATTTTAGTTTGTACAAGTTTATGAATTTCTCCATCGCCTTCAGCAGGTGCAGCTCTTTGTATTCTACCGTGATAAGTTAAATCATATTTATTAGCAACAAGTGCTTTTAGATAAGGATACACAAATAACCATGCACCTTGATTTTTAGGTTCTTCTTGAACCCATGACACATTTTCAAGATGAGGTAACGATTTTAATACTTCTTTAATTTCTTCTTCTGGGAACGGATATAATCTTTCTACTGCTATGAGAAGAATAGAATCGTTAGGATTTTTAGCTAAATATTCTTTTAGGTCAATATACATCTTTCCTGATGCTAAAATCACTTTTTTGACTTTTTGTTCATCGATATCTTCTGTGATGATAGGTTTAAAACCGCCAGATGTAAACTCATCAATAGGTTTAGCTACTGTTTTATTTCTTAAAAGACTCTTAGGTGACATGACAATTAATGGTCTCATTTCTAATGTATCTAAACTAGCGGCTTGCGCACGTAGTAAATGGAAGTAATTACTTGCACTAGATAGATTAACTACAGTTGAATTATTTTCAGCGGCTAATTGTAGAAATCTTTCTAAGCGTGCCGATGAATGCTCTGGTCCTTGCCCTTCAAAAGCATGTGGTAAGAAAAGTGTTAAACCTGAACGCTCACCCCATTTTGCGCGAGAACTTGAGAGGAAATTGTCAAACATCATTTGAGACATATTAGAAAAGTCGCCATATTGAGCTTCCCATATGTTAAAGTTACCTTTATTTTCGACGTTATAACCATACTCAAATCCAACTACAGCTGCTTCAGATAGCGGCGAATTATGAATATCAAAAGTAGCCTGTTGTTGAGGTACATGATGCAATGGCGTGAATGTATTACCATTTTCTTCATCATGAAGCACAGCATGTCTATGACTAAATGTTCCCCTTTCACTATCTTGACCTGTTAAACGAATTGAAGTTCCATCTTGTAATATGGTTGCAAAAGCAAGTTGCTCTGCTTGAGCCCAATCGACGAGCCCCCCTTCTTTTTCAAAAGGTTCTCTACGTTTTTCAAGTACTTTATTGAGCTTTTTCAGTACATGAAAATCTTTTGGATAATCAAGCATTGCATCATTGATTTCTTTTAAATGATCAAATGAGAAATCTTTCGTATCACTTTGTAAAGGTAGTTGGAGTGATTCTGGTTTTTCCATATCTGGGTTATTCATTTTGTCATTTTTATCAATTTTATCATGTGCTGTTCGCATTTCTTTTTGAACACTGTCAATGACTTCATTCATTTCGTCTTCAGAAATAATACCTTCATCAACTAACTTTTTACCATATAAAATTTCAACTGAATCATGTTTTCTAATATTTTGGTATGGAACTGGATTAGTAATAGAAGGCTCATCCATTTCATTATGCCCATAACGACGATAACCTACTAAATCAATAACTACATCTTTATGAAATTCTTTACGGAACTCCATTGCAATTTCAATAGCTTCAATTGTTGCTTCTACATCATCGGCATTTACGTGTAGTATTGGAACATCGTAACCTTTAGCTACGTCGGAAGAGTACGTTGTTGAACGTCCATCAAAAGGTTCAGTTGTAAAACCGATTCTATTATTTGTAATAATATGAAGTGAACCACCTGTAGAATATCCTTTTAAACTACCTAAGTTCATCGTTTCAAAATTAATACCTTGACCTGGATATGCCGCATCACCATGTATAATAATCGGCATTGCTTTATGGAAGTCGGTAGATGGACCTCCTACTTGATGTGTATTATCTTGTGCTGCTCTTGTTTTACCAGCAACAACGGGTGCAACGATTTCCAAATGACTTGGATTATTCGCTAAAGAAATACGTTGTTCTATTCCATATGAGTTAGTCGTTTTAACGCCACCTAGGTGATACTTCACATCTGATGTCCAACCTGAAGTTAATTCTAAACTACCATCTTCTGGTAAAAACTTCATTGGATCTGTATGCATAAATTCTGAAATCATCATCTCATAAGGTTTTTCCAAGACATGCGTTAATACATTTAAACGTCCACGGTGAGCCATACCGATTTGAATGTTTTTAATCCCCTCGTTACCTGCTAATGTGATTGTGTGTTGAAGCATTGGAACTAACGTATCGACACCTTCAATTGAAAAACGTTTAGCCCCAACAAAATTTTTGTGCAAATATTTTTCAAAACCTTCTACGTGTGCGAGTTTTTTGAAAAGTTCTTTTTTTTGATTATCGTTTAAACTTGCTTTATAAGGCGTTTCAATTCTTCTTTTTAACCACACACGTTCTTTATTATTATTAATGTGAGTGTATTCAAAAGCTATCGGTCCTTTGTAACGTCTTTCCATACGAACAATTGCATCATAGGCATTGTCATAAATGTCTTTAAAATGTTCAGAGACAATTCCAGATGATATTTTTTCCAAAGTTTCTTTATCTAAATCAAAATCTTCGATTTCTAATTTAGGAACATTTTGACGCTCTGGAGGATTTACTGGATAAATATCTGCTTTTAAATGTCCGTATTGACGAATATTATCGATTAAGCGCATAACACGTTTAATTGTGCTATCTCCCGCTTGTGAACCACCCCCATCAGTGGTAGGTTTAGCTTCGATATGAGCTTCACCTGTTTTAATTGTACTGAACAAGACTTGTAAATCTTCAGGTACGGATGATGGATCTTGTAGATAATCATCATACAAATCTAGCATAAGGCCAAGATTTGCACCGAAGTTTACAGGAGCCTCTGTAAATTCTTTCTTGTTCTTAGTCATTTAACACCCTCCACAAAAATGATGAAACGCTTACATGGTTATCATAGCATTATTTCATATATTGTTAAAGTACATTTACCTATTATTATACAAAATAGGAGCAAGACAGAATTTACTCCAAATTCATAGTCTCGCTCCCGTATGATCGCTATCTCCATCTATCAAGTTTAGATTGTCAAGTCTATAGTAAGAGAACTTTTGTGAAGAAGTTCCTTTCATTAGTATGACATGATATAGCTATTCTAATCAGCATCTTAGTATAATGTCCGTAATCTTTATTTATAATGATAGGTGTCAATGGATTTAATCATTTATAGTACTAGTTTAAGGATTGTTAATATCTAAGCCTGTAATAATTTATTTGTCCCTTGTTTGATCGTAATCATTCGTTACTTAAATAATACTATTTATTTAATTTAGTACTGGAAAACTGATTTTGAAAGTCGTGTAATTTTGTAGTTCACTTTCAACCTGAATCATACCACCGTTAAGTTGTACAATTTTTTCAGCTATTGATAGTCCTAATCCATTGCCTCCCTGACTACGTGCACGTGATTTATCTACACGATAAAATCTATCAAAGATAAATTCTAAGTCAGCTTTTGGTATACCCATACCATGATCAGTAATATCAATCATAATCATTTTATTTTTTAGTTGAGTAACAATTTTAATGTGCTTATGTTCAGTATCGTATTTCATTGCATTATCAATAAATATGAGTAAAAGTTGTTCAAACTGATGACGGTTAATTTTTAATTGGATAGGTTTAGTAGCAAGATGTGTTTCAAAGGTATAATCTGGATGTAGGTGTTGCAGTGACTTCACACGTGACTGAATCTCGCTATTTATGTCTACATTTTCACATTCCAAAACATTATGATTGACTCTATCTTTGGTAAGTAAAAGTAGTTCTTCGACAAGTTTTGTTATTCGATTCACTTCCTCAATTGAAATATTCAAAGATTCCTCCAAAACTGCTGGATCTTTTTTTCCCCAACGTTGAATTAAATTGAGATGACCTTGAATAATCTGTAGTGGCGTTCTTAATTCATGTGAAGCATCCTCGACAAATTGACGTTGCTGATTAAAAGATTCTTCTATTTGATACATCATTTCATTAAAGGTATCAATTAAATTGTCTGTTTCTTCATAATTTGTAGTTAATTCAAGTTTATTTTGAAAACCATCTCTTCTAATTTGATTCATTTTATTGGACATTGTAACTATTGGTTTAGTAATTTGCGAAGAAAAGATATAACTCACGCCGGCGGTTATAATGGTTGCAATTAATCCAAAAGCAAGTGCAACGATATAAAGTGATTTAACGAGATTATCATAATTTTGAAGAGAATGGACTAATACACTGTATCCAGAAAATTCCTTCGAACGTATAGGTTCAGTTATTACTAAGTAATTAATACCGTGGCTTCTATGAATATGTATACGTTCAGGATGTTTGAAATCAATTTTGTTATCATAAGCAAGTGTATTATCATTTGATGTTTGAATTAACTTTCTACCCTTATCATCATAAATCAATATTTCTTGAAAATTTTCTAAGGATGCATTTAAATCCAATGCAGATATATCACTTAAAGATTTTGAATGGAACAGATTGGCGATATCATTTGAACTTCTTTCAGCTTCGTCAATTTCACTACTTCGTAAAGTATCTTTTAAAAAGAAAATAATAATTAAGCAGAAAAGTAATATTGTCGTGAAGGTAATGAGCGTCGTAATAAGCATCCATTTATATTTTAATTTTTGACGCTTAATCATCGAATCACATACCCTACGCCACGTACTGTTTCTATGGATTTTTCTTTATTAAAAGGTTTGAGTTTATTACGTAAATAACGAATATAAACATCAACGACATTCGTTTCTACTTCACTATTATACCCCCATACGTGATTGAGAATTTGTTCACGTTGCATGACGTGGTTACGATTTTCAGCTAAAACATATAGTAAATCGTATTCTGTTTTAGTTAATTCTAATTGATGGCCATTAACAGTAACTTTAAAGGCATCTTTATCAATGATAATACCATTGATATCTAAAACATCTTTATCTGGCTGTCTGCGCAATACCGCTCTTATTCTTGCAAGCAATTCTTCTATATCAAAGGGTTTTACAATGTAGTCATCTGCCCCATAGTCCAACCCAGCTACTTTATCATATGTCTCGCTTTTTGCAGTAATGATGATAATGGGAGTAGTTGTTTTTTGACGAATTTGTCTACAAATTTCTAGACCATTTATGTTTGGAAGCATTAAGTCTAAAATATATAAATCATAGGGCTTAGATAATGCTTTGTCCAAACCTGCCTTTCCATCATTCTCTATATCAACAGTATAATTTTCATGAGTTAATTCAAGCTCTATAAATCTAGCAAGATTTTGCTCATCTTCTACGATTAAAATATTTGTCATATTTGCACCTCACGCTACATCTTAAACAATTAACTCGTATTTCTAAAGATGTAATTCAAAATTGTAAATGATTTGTTATGAAACTAGTATCATTTTACCATGAACCACCTTAATAGATAGTCGAATAAGTAGACTGTCTTTAGAAAAAGTCACTCTAGCATTATCATTATATTTAAATTAAATCGAAAAAATGTATATATTTCTAATTGACAATCATTATCAATCATGTATAATGTTAATTGAAAATGATTATCAATACCAATTGAAAAACATTCCCCCCACATACAAGTTGTTCTTTTGGATTGGTCATTTTCAACTATCCCCTTTTATATGCCCGTAAAAGACTAACGTTAAGATAGGACGTTTCAATAAAAGCAGTAGGCCTTTGACACTTGAGGTCTGCTGTTTTTTAGTGCCACTGCAACGAAAAAAATATTCATTGCTAGTGGCACTTATACTTGGGCAAAGCCTCAGGTGTTACCATTCGTAAAATTAAATAAAGCCTGAGGCGTCTTCTTTTATTTAAAAAAGACGAAGTCTCAGGCTTCATTTTCTATAAGTTAAATCTGTAACCAATGCTTCTGATTAAAATATTCTATATTCTGAGGTTTAGCATAATCAGAAATCATATAATCAATTTCGCTAAACCCATCAATACGATACGACGCATGCGCATCTCGCTTACTACTATCCGCTAAGAGATAACTCAGTTGACTTTTTTGAATCATAATGTGACTTGCATGCGCTTCTTCCAGATCAAATTCATAACAATCACTCGTATCAAACGAACCACATGAAATAAAAGCTTTATCAAATTTAAAACGTTGTAATAACTCATTCGTCATATGCCCGCGCACAACATCTTGTTCAGTATTCGTCTTTCCAGCAAGCATAATCACTTCTGCTTGAATTCGTTGCTCCTCTATAGCACGATTCAATTCATCCGCAATCTTCAGAGAATTCGTCACAATCGTGGTCTGAGTAATATCATTGAGATATTGAGGAATTCGCCCTTTTGTGGTTCCACCATCGATGACAATAATTTCTCCAGACTGTATTTGCAAAGCAGCTTTCTTAGCAATACGCTCTTTTACTTGTGATTGTTTCTGCCACTTATTCGCATATGATTTCTCTTTATTAATATGATTGTATTGTATCGCACCTCCATGTGTACGTGTAATCAGTTTATCGTTTTCTAAGGTTTCTAAATCCTTTCTCACGGTTTCAGGCGTAACTTGTAAGAATATAGCTAAATCTTTTACTGCCACCTGTCCGTACTGATCAACACGTTTACGAATAAGATTCAAACGTTCATTTCTTTTATACATAATTATCTATACTCCAATCTGCTTCATTCGTGCTTGCCAACGATCATTTCGCCATCTAAGATACATAATGATAAATCTCAGCGCTTCATCAGCAATACTCACTAAAATAATTCCTGTATAACCTAATCTCCAATGAATACCTAATAGATAACTTCCAGGTAATAATAACAACCATGTGGTCACAACACTCACGGTGACTGGATAACGTACATCCCCTGTCACGTTTAATAAATCTACAATTAGATTATTAATTGCACGTATCGGTTCTAATCCAAAAAGTATAACAAGATAGTAAATGATTAAATGATAGGTTTGTAAGTCGTGTGTTATCCAACGTCCACACACTATAAATCCTATAAATACACACGTCATAATCATGAAAGATTGTGTGATATTAAACCAAATACTTTTTATAACAACTTTCTTTAAAGTACGGTAACGTCGACGGGATATAAATTTTCCTAAATAAATTTGGCTAGCAGCACTAAATGCCATAGCACAACTAAAAGACAGGCCGCTTAAAACAGTAGAAACAGATTTCGCAGCGATGACTTGAGTGCCTAACATCGCAATAAATGCAGTTGTAAATGTCTGTGCAAAATTATAAGAAATTTGTTCACCTGCTGTTGGGATACCTAATGTCGAAACCTGATATATTTTCTTCCAGCTCAGCTTGAAGTAATGCTTGAATGGACGGAAAATTTGTATCAGCGCAATTAAAGCTAAAGTACATCCCAATAAACGACTGAACGCTGTTACCACCGCGACACCTAATACAGGGTTACCTACATATTCTGGAATAATAAAGAGTACGATACCGTTCAAAATGATATTAGTCACATTACTAATGATAGTAATGCGTGTAGCTGATGATGCATGATTCATGACACGTAATACAGTACCAATATACATGTGACAGGTCGTTAAAGTGAGTACACTCAATATAATCATTCCAAATTGATAGGTCAGTTTGAATATATCTTGAGGTACCTGAAAAAGTCGTAAGATAAGTTCGAATGCGATCCCAATCACAATCGTAAATACGATAGATACTATGATATTGAACAACAAATTATGATAAATCTCTTGTGAAATACTTGAAGGTTGATGTTCCTTCAAGTGAACAATACGTATATTTGTACCCACATGAATGATTGTAATCAGAAACGTGATGAGCATGAGTATTTGGCTTATCATTCCCGAAGCAGCAACGGCATCAGTGCTATAGCTGTTTAACATCAATGTATCAGCTTGACCCATGATGAGTATGAAAAGTTGTTCTATTAAAATAGGAATGTATAATGACCGAAAAGTTCTTTTAGAAACGATCATCAAATTCTAACACTTTCGATTTATATATAGCGTCAGGTTGCAACTCAATTAATCTAGCCCCACGTTGTAAATCACCATAAGTATTGTAACCACCAACACGACCAAAGCTAAGGCGAATCCCATATAAATTAATCGTAAAATCATTGTCATGGTCATGACCGCAGAACATACCTTCAATATCACCGTTTAGTAACATCTGACTAAATAATCCGGAATTAATTTTTGAGCACGCAATAGGTTCATTGAAAATGCCATGATATTCACCAATATTCTCAACTTCTCTATATTCTTGTAATGGAATATGTGTAAATAATAAGTTATGTTGAAAGTTGTGTTGAAATTGAGTTTGATATGCTTGATGTGTTTCCCTAAGCCAATTCACATGTTCAGGTCTTATAAAATCATAATCACCTATGCCAAATGGATTATAATCTCCTCCATCAATAACATAAAGCACATGTGTGACTGTATCGTTGTTTACAACTTCTATTGTATAAGCTTCTTTATCATCAACAATGAGGCTATGATTTTTCTGTACATAGTTGGTAGAATATTGGTCCTCAATAGCGCGTAAGTCTGAACGTTTGAGATGCCCCTCTGTATCGTGATTACCAAATGTCGTTGCAATTTGCGTATCATATCGATTTAAATACTCCATTAATTTCTTATAAACGCGACCTGAATCAATGACGCCTTCAGACCAAATTTGGTCACCTGTTAATACTGTGATGTCAGGTTGATAGTGTGTCATCATATGATGAATTAAATCGTAAGTTTTTTGATCTTTTTCATCATTGTGTGGCCCAATATGTAAATCGCTTAATTGTAGAATTGTAGTCATTGTTTCGTCTCCTTTACTCTTTTGTCGAACCGATAGTTATACCTTTTACAAAATGCTTCTGAACAAATGGGAAGAGGAATAATACTGGAATTGTTAATAGTACAATCATTGCCATCTGCATTGAGTCCCCTGTAATTGTCAACTTGTCTAACATCGCATATGAACCTGACTTTTGTTTTAAAGCATCTGCAATGGCAGCTTGTTTCGTTAACATATCTTGTAAAACAGTAGCTAACGGTTTGAGGTTTGGATTACGTACGAAGAATGCACCTGTAAACCAATCATTCCACTGACTCACGGCGTTAAATAATGTAATTGATGCCACCACGGGTTTACTCATGGGTAAGACAATTTTCCAAAAGATTTGAAAGTCATTACAACCATCTACTCTAGCGGCTTCAATCACACTACTAGGTAATTGATTGAAGAATGTACGCATAATTAAAATGTTATAAACGCTATAAAGTGACGGTAAAATGTATACCCAGAATGTATCAGTTAAATGAAGTTGATTTAATAGGATATAAAGTGGTACAACACCGACACTGAATAACATCGTAAAGACTAGGAAGAATGAGATGATTCTTCGAAACGGTAAACTTTTGATTGTTAGAACGTATGCAGCCATAGCTGTTAATATGACGCTTAGTATCGTTCCTATGACTGTCTTTGCGATACTAATAAATAATGCATTTAATAACGTGCCTTGTTTAAATATCTCCTTAAAATTATCTAGTGAAAATTTACGCGGGTAGAAAGTGATGCCACCTTTTTGAGCATCTACCCCAGAGTTAAATGCTAAGGCAAAGATATTAATCATCGGGAGGATAATCGTGATTACTAAGCCAATAATAATGATTAATGAGATAATACGAATGATAAGTGCACTTTTATCTTGTGAAACTTTCATTGTCTCTGCCACCTCTTAATAAATAATTTGAGTTCCTTTTTTATCTCTTTGATTTTCAACGTATCTTTCAAATTGATTTAAGCCTGCCTCTTCTAAACGTTGCTTAGCACTATCAATAATTTGTTTCGCTTCCTTGTCTGATTGAGAATAATAAGCACGTTTAATAGCGTCACTATAATCATCGAGTGCAATTTCTAAATCTTCGCCATATTCATATTTAGATAAGAATGACTTTACTGTGAGTCCGTTTACGATTTTGGCGTGTTTCTGTCTTTCATCATAATGCCACATATCAGCAATCTTTTCAGGAGTCGTCTTTTTCGTTTTTGTATTATCTCCGTATTCAGTTTCACCGAAATCAGCTTTATTATCTATATCAGTATAACCAAGATGATCTGCCCAATAAGAACCCGCACCTCTAAAACCACGTTTTTTAGCTTCGTCTGGATTATTTTCAACTTCTTTTAACACTTCAGGTTTAACATGAGGGTTACCTTTCTTATCTAACGTATAGTCACGTCCTTTAATACCGTACTGACCGAGTAATTTACCTTTGCGACTTGCAAGGAAATCAGCGAGTTTAACGACGTCTTCAGGATGTTCAGTCGTACTTGGTACAGCCCAACCGTTTGCGCCTGATTTATATGGCTTTTCAACTCTAAATTTACCTTTGACTGTATTGAGTGGCCCAAGTGGAACGTATTTCATACTTTGATTTTCAGTAACATAGTTATGTAAATCTGAAACAATGCCCCATGAGCCATTAACGAGTCCTTCTTTTGCTTTATTTTCTTCCATTGTATAGAACTCTTTTGTCATTAAGCCTTTCTTCATAAGGTCTTTAACGTAATGTACACGTTTAAGTGGATATTCGGTTTGTGATTCATGTATAATTTTCTTACCTTTATTTAAAAATTTCTCATCAGACTGACCAGTCCACACAAGGTCATTATAGAATCTAGTACGATCGTCACCGCCCCATGCTGTTGGGCCAATAGGTGTGATTTCTTTACCATTATCATCTTTGAAGTGGTGTTCTTTCATCTTTTCAGCAAGTTTTTCTACATCTTTGGACGTCTTGATAGAAGCAGGGTCGATATGAAGTTTATCCATGATATCTTTTCTGACATAAGGACCACCTACAGTGCGACGTTCTTCTTGTCCTGGATGACGGTTAATCCCCATATGTACAAGGTACGTTCCATCTTGTTCTTTATTAAACATGATGTTATCTTTCGTATCTTTTGGTAAATATCCTTTTTTGAAATACTTACTATAAATTTTTGTGTTTTTAAGCATTTTCGTTAAGTCTGTGAGTCGACCTTGTTTCGCTGCTTTATTTAGTACTTTCATTTCAGGTCGTCCACTATCGTCTAAGTAATAAACGATGAAGTCGGGTAAATCTCCTGAAGCGAGTCCTGAAGTTAATGCTTCTGTGGAATCTTCATTAGAAACGGTTTGAAGTTCTAACGTGATGCCAGTCTTTTTCTTAAGTTCTTGAGCGACTTCTTTATTCATTTTAGGGGAGGCATCGTTATCACTTTGAAACACAAGTCCTTTAAGTTTTCTATCTGCCATCCATGTATCTGGTTTACCTTTAGCATCTGCTTCTCTTTTCGCTTCATCTTGCGTTTTATCTTTGCTACATGCTGTTACGAACAAAATGACTGCAATCATTAAGATGAGCATAGGCTTTCTAAACATGTACATTCTCCTTAATATAGTGATGTATCCAGTTTCTTATCTGCGAATTTATTAATAATGACGACAGCGATAAGTCCTATCACACCCTGTAATAGGCTAATCGCAATTGCGTAACTGAAATCGCCTTGTTCAATACCAGTACGAATCACAAATGTATCCAGTATTTCTGAAACGTTAGCGTTACCTGGTGTTTTGAGTAGGTAAATTTGATCGAATCCTGCTTTTAAAATATCGCCTAGAGAAATGATGAATAAGATAACAATTGTTGGCGTTAACATAGGTAAGGTAATATGTATAATTTGTTTGAAACGATTCGCGCCATCAATCGCAGCTGATTCATAAATTTCAGGATTAATACTCATAATTGCTGCAAAATAAATAATGGAATCCCAGCCTACATTCTTCCATATATAACTAGAAAACATGATGGTGTGAAAATACTCAGGGTTCATCATAAAGTAAGTCGACCCGTCGCCACCAAATTGATGGATCAGTTGATTCATAAGTCCATCATCTGGAGCGAGTAATTTCTTGAAAATACCGATAACTACAACCCAAGATAAAAAGTGAGGGATGTAAAGTACGCCTTGAAATAAACCTCTAATCTTACCTAATTTAGAATCTTTAATTTCGTTAAACATAATGGCTAAAATAATTGGAAATGGTAGAGCTAAAATCAATTTCATGCCACTTATAATTAGCGTATTCATAATAATTTGAATACAGCGAGGGTCAGAGAAAAAGCGTTTAAAATAGTATAGCCCTTTCCAATCACCGCCGATGATACCAGTATCGAAGCGGAAATCTTTGAATGCCAGAACAAGACTTGTCATTGGAATATAGTTGAAAATCAAGAAAAAGAGTAAACAAGGTAAAATCATTAAGTAAAGTACTTTGTGTTCCCACATTCTTTTTAACAAAGGTTTTTGATGAGCGGATTGAAGGCTTTGTTTTTTGTTTTTACTCATGATAAAACCTCCTCTTGTACTCTTTCGCCTGAATCAGAATCGAAAAAGTGTGCATCTTCCGTTTTTATACCGAAGGAAACTGTTTGTCCTAATTCAAAATCCAAATTACTATCTACAGCTGCTATGATTTTATGCTCATTGTGATGACAGTGAAGTAATTTGTATGAACCAGTTAACTCAACTAAGTCTACAGTGAATTGAGAAAGTTGGATTGGATAATTACTTATTTCGTTATCATTAACAAGATGTAAGTCTTCAGGTCGTATACCAAGTCTGTATTGTGCATGCGATGCAAGTTGAAGTAATGTAGCATCAGCCACTTTTTGTCCATCGAAGTACCAAGCATCCATGTTGTAGGTCATTGGAACCATATTCATTGATGGGCTACCAATGAAAGTGGCAACAAATTCATTGACAGGATGACGATAAATTTCTTCAGGCGTACCAATTTGTTGTATTTCGCCTTGTTTTAATATGACGATACGTGATGCCATTGTCATAGCTTCAGTTTGGTCGTGTGTCACGTAAATCGTTGTTGCTTTCATTTGTTTATGTATTTTTATAATTTCGCTTCTCATGTTACTTCGTAATTTAGCATCTAAATTAGAAAGTGGTTCATCCATGAGAAAGATTTGAGCTTCTCTAACGATAGCTCGACCAAGTGCCACACGTTGACGTTGTCCTCCAGATAAGGCTTTAGGTTTACGGTCGAGGAGGTTTTCAATTTCTAATATTTGAGCTGCATGTTGAATTTTTTCGTCATAAATTTTCTTCTTGATTCCTCGCATTTTTAAGCCGAAAGCTAAATTTTTATAAACTGTCATATGTGGATATAATGCATAGTTTTGAAAGACCATAGCAATCTTACGATCTTTAGGTTGTAAATCATTGATTACTTGATCGTTGATACTAATTGTCCCTTTGCTCACATCTTCAAGTCCTGCAATCATACGTAACGTTGTTGATTTCCCACATCCCGAAGGTCCTACAAATACTACAAATTCATTGTCCTCAATATCTAGATTGAAATCTTTAACTGCGTGACTACCATTGTCGTAAACTTTGTTTAAATCCTTGATTTGTATCATGTCTTTGCTCCTTTGAAGATTTAATCACAAGTTCAGTATAAGTAATCGCTATTAAAGTAAACTTTTTTCAAATTTAAGTTTTCGTAAATCAAAATTTTTTGTTTGTAATTTTTCAAAAAACAAAAGACTTAAAACATTTATAAGACAACATTTTAAGTCTTTTATTAACAAAAATGAAAACAAAGAAATTAATATAAGATAAATATTATTAACATTGAGCTTACAAACAATATTTATTTAAAAACGCCGATTTGAATATACTAAATAAACCACTAAAATCATTGTTTACTCACAATCATTTCAGTGGTTTGGTCAATACCTATTTAATTTAAAATTCCAACCGCGCTTCTTTATACAGCGAGTTGTTTTTTCAATATTAACGTTGATAAAACAATGCAGAAGGCACCACCAATAATGCCGGCAATAATATCTGTAGGGTAATGAACGCCTAGGTATACTCTAGAAGTTGATATTAATAAAATGAAAAGTGCGCATAAACCGATTAACACGCCTTTAGAGATACCCGAATCATGACGGTTTATTACATATATAGCGCTTCCAAAGAATGAAGTTGAGCCCATAGCATGACCACTTGGAAAACTAAAGCCGGAAATGTCAATTAAACGCAATAATGTTGGACGTTCCCTATCAAAGATATTCTTTAATAGTGGATTGAGTGTACTAGATAAGCTCATTACTATTACAAAGAATAATGTCTCAATCTTGAAACGTTTTAGCATAAGGTAAGCAACTAATAATAAGGATAGCGCAACCATTGCCCAAACTTCACCAATTTTTGTTGCACCTAACATAATAGATGTGGTAATGAAACTTTCAGATGAATAAATAAATTCATATACTTCGTTATCTATCCATTTTCCAAGCCTTGACTCATGAAAAAAAGCTATTATACCAAAAATAAGTGTAAAAACAATCAGCAATGAAATGCGTTTCCATCGATTCATTATAGGTGCCCCCTACTTGTTTAATGCATCATGAATAATTTTATCAAATAAATCTTCTTTCGTGTAACTCTCTTGATATGTTTCCATTTGTTTAATAATAGATTCACGATGTAATTCAATATCATTTAATTCTTGCAATAAGTTAACTTCTGTAAGTTGATCTTCAGGAATATGACGACCATAACCCTTAGATTCAAAGTTTTTAGCATTATCAATTTGATCTCCTCTTGATTGATCAAGTCCTAAGGGGATGAGTAGCATCGGTATTCGCAGCGTTAAAAATTCATAAATTGCGTTAGAACCTGCGCGACTTATAACAGTATCAGTGATTGCTAATAAATCAGTTAAGTCGTCTTTAACAAATTCAAATTGAACATAACCTTTTTTATTAATTGAGTCATCAACAAGCCCTTTTCCAGTTAAGTGTATAATTTGATAATCATGGAGAAGTGCCTCAATATTTTGACGAATGATATTATTAAGTTTTTTACTACCTAAACTTCCACCCATGACCAATAACACTTTTTTGTTTTTATCAAAATCAGTGAGTTGATAACCTCTTTCTTTATTCCCTTGTTTTAAGTCCTCACGTACAGTAGCTCCAACAAAATCAGCTTTATCTTTTGGAAGATATGCAAGTGTATCTTCAAAGGTTGTGTATATTTTCTTAGCAAATTTTAAAGAAATTTTATTAGCTAATCCAGGAGTTAAATCTGATTCGTGTATGATAGTTGGAATTTTTAAAGAACGTGCGGCTATAACTACCGGAACACTAACAAAACCACCTTTTGAAAAGAGTAAGTCTGGTTTTTGTTTTTTAAGTATTTTACGTGCATCTAAAATTCCTTTCAAAACTTTAAAGACATCTTTTGCATTTTCAAAGGATAGATAACGACGTAATTTACCGCTTGATATTGGATAATATTGAATATTGGGGAGTTGTGACTCTATCATTTCTCTTTCAATACCATGTTTTGAACCAATATAAAATGCTTCGTGTCCTTTTTCAATCGAAGTAGGAATTAAACTTAAATTCACTGAAACATGTCCTACTGTTCCTCCACCTGTATATGCAATTTTTGTCATAATTACAACCTCTATTCTTATATGTTTTTATAATAAGCATAAAAAGGTGCCCCTCTATCAAAAGGATGATAATCTATCTCTATCTCATCAACTTTAGTAAAACCAAACTTTTCAAATAATCCTTGAGCAGGTTTATTGAGGGCAAATGTATCCGTTAAAATGACATGAATATCATGTTCATTTGCTAAGTCCATGGCAAATTGGAAAAGTTCAGTCGCAGCACCTTTATATTGTTTTGATCCAGCTAATCTGTGAATAACGTATGCTCCATTTCGATTAACAGGCCAATCAATGTCATCATACCACTCCGATTGGTTTTGGTCGATAACAATAAAACCATAAATTGTATGATCAACGTCTAAAACGTATAGTGTTTTATTTTCGATGTCTTCTTCAAAATGCTCTTTCGCGGGATATTCATCATCCCATTGGTTGTTGTTGAATTCTTCCATAATCTGTTTAGCCTCTTTGACTAATTGAGTAATACTAAGTAAATCATCTTTAGTTGCTAATCTAATCATCTTACTAAAACACCTCTTTTTTTAAATTTTAACGAGTAGTAACAATAAATTTAAATCATATTGATACTTTCAAGACTCAATCAATTAACGAAAATCTGAAAATGTTAAGAAATGATTGGGACCATACCTTAATAGGAATAACTTTTATAAAAGTTGTATTTCCAACTAATCAGAATTATCAGATATGATTAAGAGCCTGTACATATACTATATGTCTCAGGCTCTTAATTCAAACGTGAATGGTTATTAAATTTAAGAAATCCAACTCTTTAAGAATGATATTACACTTAAAGAGTTGAATGCGTTCTTTTCGTTTAATGGTTTTCTCGCAAGTTTATTTTAGTTTGTTTAGTAAATCGTTTAAAACAGTATCTTTTTTATTCGCTTTTTCAACAAGTTTTTCAGTAAATTTATCATTTGTTTTTTTATCAAAATTGCCATTAACTTTTAAATTATTGTCTTGTTGAAATGTTTTAATAGCGGATTCTAATTGTTCGTCAAATATGTTTGTTTCATTATCAATTTGATAACCTAAAGCTTTTAGACCTATTTTCATCGTTTTAACATTTTTATCTTTTTCACCCTGATGATAAGTTTTGTTATCTGGAATGACATTGAGTGATTGGTATTTTGGTGTTGAGATACTAACATCTGGTCTAATTCCTTTACCATGTATATAATGGCCATCAGGCGTTAGCCATTTCATCTCTGTATATTTAATTAATGAACCATCACTGAATTCACGAGTGGTCTGAACGATACCCTTACCAAATGTTTTAGAACCATAAACTTTAGCTTTATGATAGTCTTTCATAGCACCTGTAAACACTTCTGAAGCACTAGCTGATCCCTCATTAACTAAGATGGATACTTTCATATCTTTTGCTTGTTTTAGTGCTTGATTAGAAGTTTTTAATTCTTCCTTATCCTTACCTTTTTCCAATTGAACGACTGTATTTCCCTTATCAATAAAGATGTTTGCCATCTTGACTGCTTCATCTAATAAACCACCCGGATTATTTCTCAAATCTAAAATGATATGACGGACGCCTTGCTTATGCGCTTTTATGATTGCAGATTTGAGTTCACCAGAAGTATTGCTCTGGAATTTATTGATTGTTAAAACGCCTACATTGTCCTTTTTCTCATACTCTACACTCTTAACGTGAATGGTATCGCGTTTAATCTTAATATCCTTTTCTTGCGAACCACGTTTTATAGTTAAAGTAACATATGTTCCTTTTTTACCTCTGACCATTTTAACAACTTGATCAAGTGGTTTACCGACTACCGAATGATGATTCACTTGTGTGACGATATCTTTAGGTTGAATACCAGCTTTTTCTGCTGGTGAATCCTTCATTGGACTAGTAACACTTATCTGTTCATTTTTCTTTTGCATTTCGGCACCTATGCCAACGAAATCACCTGATACACCTTCATTAAATTGTTTTGTTTCTTCAGCAGTCATATATTCTGAATATGGATCTTTCAGTTCTTTAACCATACCATTTATGGCAGATTGAGTTAATTTATCAGAACTTTGCTTTTTGTAATAATCTTTATTAAGTGTTTGATAGACATATTCAATTTTTTTTAAATTTGCACGTTGTTCTTTATTTAAACCACTTTTTTGATGGCTAATTAAAATCGTTGATACTACAGTTATGATAGATGTTAAAAGAATAATGCCCAAAATAATGAGTATGAAATGCCATAATTTAATTTTTATTTGCTTGCTATTTTTAGACGGTGTTGACTTTGTATTATCATCTTGAGATGTTGCATGATTTTTTTGATGATCATTCATGGTATCACATCCTTATACGTTCATATTGAGTTATACAAAATATAAATTCATGGTTATATTTATACTTAATCATTAACAAGTTATTGAGGAATTTTCATCTTGTATGTATTCGAATATTTTTAATTATGATGTATGTAAGTAAAAATCACATGAGGCTTGAGTAGTACATGCTAAAAATTACTATATTAAACGTATGTTTCATTGAGAAAACAGTGTAATTATTCTGTGTACGTCAAACAAAAGTTATAACTAAAAAAGTGTAGAGTTTGAATCCCTTTACATTAAAACACCTGAGACAATGAGTCGTGTCCCAGGCTCTATCAATATTTATTAGTGAAAAGAATTTAAAACTTCAACCATTCCGTATAGTCATCATACAAGTCATCAAAGACAGACATTGGTAGGGTGAATTCGCTATGTGTCTCAATATATTCAGATAATGTATTAAAATCATCTTCGTGTTTTGGAAAGGCAAGGTCTTCAAAAATTTGCTCAGCAAAAACCCCTTTATCATCTTTTCTTCCACGCACGGTCATAATAAATTGATAAAATGAATAATTCTTAACCATTAGCTTACTGTCACATCAATAACTTGTGTTTCCCCTTTAACTACTGCTTGTACGTCTTCAATATGAATTGATTCAGTTTGATCA
The DNA here is from genome assembly GCF_052976705.1 of Staphylococcus sp. MSU001. NCBI lineage: Bacteria > Bacillati > Bacillota > Bacilli > Caryophanales > Staphylococcaceae > Staphylococcus > Staphylococcus sp. MSU001. The sequence goes on along the minus strand of NZ_JBRIKK010000001.1, from coordinate 177,291 downwards.
GAGTTTGTAATAATAATAGGGGAAATAATAGATTTTGCATTATTATTAATATATTCTAAGTCAAAACGTATAAGAGGATCACCTATTTTAATGTCATCCCCACTTTCAACAAGTACTTCAAACCCTTTGCCATCCAATTGAACGGTATCTAATCCGATATGAACTAATAACTCTAATCCATTTTCGGCTTTTAACCCTACAGCATGTTTTGTTGGAAAAACATTATCGACTTTGCCTTCAATCGGTGAAACAACCTCACCCTCTGTAGGATTAATACCAAAGCCTTCTCCCATCATTTTTTGCGCAAAGACTGGATCAGGAATATCTTCAATCTTGACATACTCACCTGTCAAAGGTGCGTAGATTTTAATGTTTTTGTCAATTTCTTTACCTTTTCCAAATAACTTTTTAAACATGTAAATGCACTCCTATTTTTTGAAATGTTTAATTAAATCTCCATATCCTAACTCTTCTAGTTTATCATAAGGTATAAACTGAATCGCAGCAGAGTTAATACAGTATCTTAAACCACCTTTTTCTTTAGGTCCGTCATTAAAAACATGCCCCAAGTGGCTATTCGCTTTTTCTGATCGAACTTCAGTTCTAATCATACCAAATGATTTATCAACAAGTTCTACGATTTCATCATCATTTAATGCTTTGGAGAAACTTGGCCAACCGCAATTAGATTCAAATTTATCCTCTGAAGTAAATAATGGTTTGCCGGACAATTTATCAACGTAAATTCCTTTTTCAAAGTGATTCCAATACTCGTTTTGAAACGGAGGTTCAGTACCATTTTCTTGAGTAACTAGATACTCCATGTCATTCAGTTCATCTTTGTTTTTTTTAATCATTTTGAGACCCCCAGTGTGATTCGATAAATGCTTTTCTACCAGATCCACGTTGGTATTGTTCATAATGCGTAGGATTCTTTTTGTAGTAATCTTGATGATATTCTTCTGCAGGATAGAAATTTTTATATGGTTTAATCGGTGTGATAACCGGTTTTTTAAAGATACCCTCTTCGTCAATTTGTTGTTTCTTTAACTCGGCAGCTTTGCGTTGATTCTCATCATGATAAAAAATGACAGGTTGATAGCTTTCACCCCTATCAAAGAACTGCCCTCCGTCATCAGTTGGGTCAAACGTTTTAAAATAAACGTCTAATATATTTTCAAATGTTGTAATATCAGGATCATATTCAATCTGTACAGCTTCCACATGCCCTGTTTGATTTGTGCATACCTGTTCGTATGTTGGATTTTCTACATGTCCTCCACTATATCCGGAAACGACTGATTTTATTCCAGGATATGAGGTGAAGGGTTTAACCATGCACCAAAAACAACCTCCAGCTAGTGTTGCATATGCCATGTTATATTCCCTCCTTAAGTTATCTGTTTGTTTAAATTTACGCTATATTGTCGGGAATTTAAAGTATTTAACTCAGAATCTTATATGTGATTTTGTGACAACTTAGTTCAACGTATCTCTTAATACCACAAGTCCAATAGCACCTTGTCCAGTGTGCGTCGAAATCACTGGAGTTGTTACATTAATATCAAATTGGTTAAAATCAAATGATTCTGTAAATGATTTTTTGATTTTATCAACGAAATCTTTAACGTTGGCGTGAGCAATCCCTATTGATTTAATTTTATGATCTTTAACAAAATCTGTAATTTCTTTTTTTAAATATTGGACACTAGAGTTTTGAGTTCTAGAATTATGCACTAGTTCAAGTTGACCATCTCTTAAAGTTCCGATTGGCTTAATTTTCATAATGTTTCCAATTAAACCTTTTGTTTTACTTATCCTGCCACCTTTAATGAGTTGATTAAGCTGACCGATAACCACAAACAGTTGCAAGTTATCACGTAATTGTGTCATTTCTTCCACTATTTTTTCTGTTGATGTACCTTGACTTATTAATTCAACAATTTGCTTAATTTGATAACCTAACCCAAACGAAATAGATTTAGAATCAATCACTGTGATATTACCATCTACCATATGACTCGCTTGAACAGCAGTATTATAAGTACCACTTAAACCTGACGAAAGATGAATACTTATAATTTCAACGTCATCTTGAGCTAATTGCTCATATGTTTCAATAAATCGACCAATAGGTGGTTGACTTGTTTTGACGTCTGCATCATTTTCAATATAATCGATATACTCACTTGAAGAGATATCAACTTGATCAGTGTAAGATTTTCCGTCGATTGTCAGGCTTAATGGTATAACATGAATGTTATGTTGTTTTAAATATTCATGTGATAAATCAGAGGTTGAATCTGTGACGATAATTTGTTTAGCCATAATTGCCTCCTATTCCCCTTTTCTACGCACTAAATGTAAGAATGTATGCGGTATAGTATTTTTTTCATCTAGTTGACCTTCCACTGAAGATTCGACCTCCCAGTTTTCGAATGTGTACGGTGGAAAGAAAGTGTCTCCTTGAAACTTCCTATCTATTACTGTGATATACATATCATCTACCTGGTCAATCATTGCTTCGAATAACGTTTGTCCTCCAAATATAAAAACATGACCAGATAACTCTTTAATTTCATCAAGAGAGTTTATAACATCTACCCCTTCATGGTGAAATGAAGCTTGGTTAGTGAGCACAACGTTACGTCTATTTGGCAGTGGTTTCCCGATAGAATTAAAAGTTTTTCGACCCATTACAAGTGTATTTCCAGTGGTCAGTTGTTTAACATGCTTTAAATCATTTGGTAAATGCCATGGTAATTGATTTTGGTACCCAATGACTCTTTGTTTATCGTGAGCGACAATTATTGATAATGTCATGGTATACCTCCTTTCTGTATGCGAAATATTAATGCATTTTTTATACCGCAATAGGTGCTTTAATAGCAGGGTGTGATTCATAATTTATCAATTCTAAATCTTCATAATTAATATCAAAAATTGATTTATCTGTATTAATTTTTAATTGAGGTGGTAGATAACTTTCTCTTGATAATTGAGTATGTATTGCATCCATATGATTGGAATAAATATGTGCATCTCCAAACGTATGAATGAATTCACCCACTTCAAGTCCACATTCTTTTGCAACAAGATGTGTCAATAAAGCATAACTTGCAATATTGAAGGGAACACCTAAAAATATATCAGCACTTCTTTGATATAATTGACAATTTAATTTACCCTCTTGTACATAAAATTGAAACATTGTGTGGCAAGGTGGTAATGCCATTGAATCGATTTCAGTAGGATTCCATGCTGAAACAATGTGTCGTCGAGAGTTTGGATTGTTTTTAATTTGTTGTATAACTGATTTTAATTGATCATAATGATTACCATTTTTATCTTCCCAATCTCTCCATTGTTTACCATAAACATTCCCTAGGTTGCCATATTTTTTAGCAAATGCATCATCGTTTAATATACGTTCTTTAAATTTTTTCATTTCTTCTTTATACTGCTCGTTAAATTCAGGGTCTTGCTGAGAACGATGTCCAAAATCTGTCATGTCTGGTCCATGATAATCATTAGACTGAACATAATTTTCAAAAGCCCATTCATTCCATATATTGTTATTATATTTAAGTAGGTATTGAATGTTTGTATCTCCTTTAATAAACCATAATAATTCAGTTGCTACTAATTTAAAAGAAACCTTTTTGGTTGTAAGTAAAGGAAACCCTTTGGTTAAATCGAAACGCAATTGATGCCCAAATTTGGAAATTGTCCCTGTATGTGTGCGATCATCGCGTCTATTCCCTATTTCTAATATCTCTTCGCATAAGCCATGATAAGCTTCGTCGAATGGATTATACATGCGTACAACTCCTTATAAAAATATGTATTATCTTAATGAACATTATACTAGAAAAGATGTATCGATAGAAGAGAGAGGGTTTTGAGTTTATAAAATTTTAAATCTTTTATGTAAAATATCTCATATAAAACAAATTAATAAATGGGAATGTGTTGAATTGGTTGTTCAATCTTGACAATATGAATTTGAGTTGTGAAATTTTCTTACATAAGATTTTTTAAAGACTCAATGGACTGTTTTTTTATAAAAAAACCGAGTCACAACAAATGTTGACTCGGGAATTTCAAATATGAAATGCAAGTAATTATGAATATTTTATTTCTATTGGAGTGAAAGAAGTCCATCCTCCATGAAATATGTTTTATCACAAAAATGAGTTAAACGTTCATCATGAGTAACAATCACACATGTTTTATTTCTTTCTTTCGTTTGTTCTTGAAGTATTTTCATTACAGCCATTGCATTATTCGTATCTAGTGAAGCGGTAGGTTCATCTGCTAGTATGATTGATGGATTTGTGTAGATAGCTTTAGCTATTGCCACACGCTGTTTTTGACCACCGGATATTTGATTTGGTAATTGATTGGTAATATCCGATAAATTTAGCTGTTTAACCAATTTTTGATATCCATCTTCACTTAATGTATCTTTTTTATATTTGCCAAGAAGTTTGAATTGTTGTTCGATTGTTAAAAAAGGCACGAGCTTCGTCGATTGTAATATAAAACCTATTTCGTTAATTCTTATTTTTGATAAGTGCTTTTCAGATAATATTGATATATTTTTGTTGTTGATGTAAATATTTCCTGAAGTAGGTCGTTGTAAGGCGCCAGCCATAGTTAAAAATGTACTTTTCCCTGAACCTGAGGGTCCCACAATAGCAATCAGTTCACCCTGAATTATTTTTAAATCGGTAGGTTTTACTGCCTGAATTATTTGATTGCCGTCTCTGAAAGATTTGCTCACTTGTTTGAACTCTAACATGTTTATGATTCCTTTCTATCCAATTGCTTTAAGTGGATTTATTTTTATTATAGACAGAACAGAAAATAGACTGCCTAATAAAGAAATAATGATAAGAACAATTCCATATATCAACATCGTTAATAAATTAAAATGAATTGGAACAACACTAGGCAAAAAGGTACCTGTTAATAGTGTTAAGAGAAATCCAATGATTGTTCCAATTAAAGATAATATGAAAGTTTGAGCAAAAACCATTTTTGCTAAATAGCCGTTGGTAAAGCCTTGTGCTTTAAGTACACCAAATAAGTGTGTTTTTTGGAGCGTTATAACATATAAGAATACGCCAATAACTGTTGCTGAAATTATAAATAAAAAAACGATCATAAAGTTCAAAGTTAAATTTTGAGCTTTATAGCCAGGAAGATTTTTAATAAACTGCGAGATTGAAATACTTTCTAAATCTTTGTTAAGTTTATGATTTTTCCAATTTGAGTCTTTGACTACTATGGCATTTGTTTTATCTTTTGATAATTTGGGATTAAGTTTCTCAATGGTTTTATTATTAGAGAATAGCACGGGTGAAGCATTATATTTAGCACTTTCTACAATACCTACCACTTTTAGCTTTTCATCTGATTGAGATAAAGATAAGATGTCACCTATTTTGAACCCCTTATCGGCTAGTGATTGATCAATGACTACTTCATTTGAACTTTCAACTTGATGACCTTTAATTATAGGAGGGATTAAAAATGATTTGTGTGTAACGCCGAAAAGTAACGCGTTTTCTTCGTGATGATGGTTTGAGATAATGACCCCTTGTTGTTTTAATGTGGTTGATTGTTCATAAGTATTTTGCACTTTGGATATATTGAATAAGGATTGCTCTACAGTTTGATTAGCATCTTTTTTTAATATGATAGCGTCTGCATTCCACTTTTCTATACCTTCAGTATTCATTTTAATAAGGCCGTTTGCAAGTCCAGACAGTAGGAATAATAAATAACTTATAAGTACTAATATGCCATGACTAAACTGAATTTAATTTTATTTCTTTTTATTTCATTCCAAGCTAAAAACATGAATGGTGCACCTCAATTTTTTACATAATCGTTGGTAGAGAAAGTAATCAAATAGAATGAGTTAAAGAACAATTACATTTAATATGTAAGTATGATTGTAATTGAAAAAAATAGGACAGGATTCATGTTGAATCGACTGTCCCACTCTAGTGAATGATATTAGTTTTAGTGATTCTTTGACATAGCTAGACAATATTAAGTTTATTGACAATTATCGTCAAAAGCATCTTTTAAATCCATAGCTATATCATTGATGTCGCGCCCTTCAATATGTTCTCGAGGTATAAAATGAACTAAATGTTGACCTTTAAATAATGCGTATGAGGGACTTGAAGGAACTTGTTGGATGTAATCTCTCATTGTTTGTGTTGCTTCTTTATCTTGACCAGCAAATACGGTTACTTTATGATCTGGTTTTACTTCATTTTGTTCTGCAACTGCAACAGCTGCTGGACGTGCTAATCCTGCAGCGCAACCGCATGTTGAGTTGATTACAACAAATGTTGTGTCATCATTATCTATATTTTGCATATACTGATTGACATCATCACTCGTTTCAAGACTTGTGAATCCATTGTCTGTTAATTCAGCTCTCATTTGTTGTGCAAGTTCTTTCATATAAGCTTCGTACCCATTCATCATAAAATGCTCCTCTACTATAAATTGTTTCTAATTGTACTATATAGAAAATTAATTGCTTTTAGCGAACGTGTTTTCTATTTGTGGTAATAATTCATTCCAGTTAGCGTTATCTTCTTTATCAATTGATATAAAATCCAAAACATAAAATATTGATTTAACACCTTCTATTTCAAATAATCGGTTAATAAATTCAGGTTGACCTTCTTGAGCGGCAGTATATGTTGTAGATGAGTTATCTTGACGTGGTTCACTCAAAGAAACTTTCATTGTATTATGATTAGGTGTTTCTGAAATTGCTATAATCTCCATGTGACATCCTCCTATTGTAACTCATTACCAATTTGTTTAATTTGTTTACCGACCGTGCATTCATTTATACAAAAATGATGTGCTTGTGTTTTACCGTGAGTTTTTCTATTGTGCTTTTTTAATGGACATTGGTGACAATAAATATTCATCAATTGGTCGATGTGTTGAATTGCTTGTTGTTCTGTATAAGTGAGTATAGCTTCCACTTCCCTTAGCTATAGACTATTTATAATATATACTCATTTCACATGTTTGTATTATAGCATTTATAAGTTGGGAATTTGAAATAATCAATTTTAGTTTTGAGAAAATTGATAACTTAGATGTTGGTTTAAGTTAATATTTATTTACTCTTCTTTTTTAGCATTGCATTAAAGATAAATTTTAAGTAAACTAGTATAGTTAATTTTGGCGGTTTCTAAACACCCGCTTTAACAAAATTTAGGAGGAAAATGATATGTATAATGAAATATTTGGTATTGCGTCATTTATTGTTACATTCGCTTTAATGGTACTGATGTATCGTTGCTTTGGTAAACAAGGACTAATTGCTTGGGTAGCAATAGGAACGATTATCGCTAATATACAGGTCATAAAAGCAGTTCATATTTTTGGTATTACGGCTACGCTTGGAAATGTCATGTTTGCTTCTATATATTTAGCTACTGATATATTAAATGACATCTATGGTCGTAAAGTTGCTAAAAGAGCAGTGTGGCTTGGTTTCTCTTCAACCTTAGTAATGATTATAGTCATGCAAATGTCATTGCATTTTATTCCTGCTCCAGTAGACAATGCGCAAAACTCATTAAAAATGATTTTTGATTTAGTGCCTAGAATTGCTATTGGTTCCATTATTGCTTATATCATAGGCCAACATATTGATGTATTTATATTCAGTATGATTAAAAAGATATTTAGCTCTGATAAAACCTTTATTATTAGAGCATACGGTAGTACCATTTTAAGTTCTATTATTGATACCGGTTTATTTGTTTCAATTGCTTTTATTGGTACTATGCCAGGTACTGCTGTTTTTGAAATATTTATTACAACTTACCTGTTAAAATTAGTGTCAACAATTTTTAATGTACCATTTGGATATATTGCTAAGTCACTATATCGAAAAGGAAAGATAGAACAATTAGATAATGGGTATTAATATTTATTGTATTCGATATGTAGATATACAAAAAAACGAAACAGAATTCCTTGTGCTGAACTAGCTTCGAAATTCAATTTGATTTGTCCGTAGAAATTCCAAGTGAAATTTTCAATGATAGGACGTACGACCAAAGTTAAATAAATCTTAATATAAGGGCTCAATATAGACATCAATGCCTTATTTGTTAGCAGAACCTGTAGTATATATGTTATCTTAGGTTCTGTTTGTTTTTGATTTAATTTTTAGCGTTTTGTCTTTTTAGTTTGATACAATAAAATAGATACATTTTAGCGAGTAGACAATTCTGAAGAGGAGTAAAAGTAATGGCTAAAATACATTTTGATGCTGCGACTAAAGGAAATCCCGGCCGAAGTGCTTGTGCGATTATTATAAAAGAAAATTCACAAAGATATGCATTTACGCATGATTTAGGTGAAATGGATAATCATAGTGCAGAATGGGCAGCAATGTTGCACGCTTTGGAACATGCACGCGAATTAAAAGTATCTAACGCGTTACTTTATACTGATTCAAAATTAATTGAAGATAGTATGCTACAAGGTAAAGTTAAAAATGCTAAGTTTAAAGTTTATTTTGAAAACATAGAAATCTTAGAGCAAAGTTTTGATTTGATGTTTGTGAAATGGATTCCACGAAAACAAAATAAAGAAGCGAATCAACTTGCTCAACAAACACTATACAAACTTACATCACAATAATCTAAAGTGTTAATATGATATATTACGTATTTAATTGTTTGTTCAACCTCACCAATAAGATTTCGGCTTTGAAAAGCTTATTATAATACGTTCATACTCAATAATCGATGATTAACACAAAAACAAGCCCGAGACATTAAGTCCCGGGCTTGTTCTGTGTTAAAGATATATTTTACTTTTTAGAACGCTTTTTGTTTTTTACAACTTTTTTAGTTGATCGAGGGGTTTTCTTCTTTTTAGAAGCAACTTTCTTCTGTTTTGTATCATTGTTATCACTATTTAGTTTACGTTTAACGACGGGGATTGAATGAATATCCTCTTCACTCAATTGCTTTTCTTTAGATTTCTTACGTTTAGCAACTGGAATTGAATGTTTGTCATCGTTTTGTATTTGTTCTTCTTTATCTATTTTACGCTTAGTTATTATCATTGGATCTATTTTATCAGTATCTGAAAGACGAATGTCTTTGCGATGATTTTTTATCGATTGTTTTTCTTCTTCTTTTTTACGTCTTTTAGCTAAAACTAACCAGAAACTAGAAAGTAAACCAGTTAATGTGATAACACCTACAGTTTTGCCAAAATTATCAACTAAATGTTTGAATAGGCTATCATTATCATTCTTATGAAGTTTTGGTTGCTGTGTCTCTTTATTGGTTTTACCTGGTTCAACACCCGTTCCTTTTAGAACTTCTTTGAATGTTTCAGTTTGTACGATATGGTTTGCAACATCCGTTTCTCTTAATCTAGCATCAAATTTTGATTGAAGATAATTAAAGTTATGCAAAGAATCCTTGAAGGATTGATTTGTAATATTTACATTTACTTTCATGATTTGCTCTATACCTTGTAACAATGCTTTGTGTACATCTTGTACGGTATGTGCATCACGAATTGAATTCATCGTTTCTAGTTGAATTTGTTTAATTCTATCAAGTGCCCATTGTTTTATAAAGTAAGAAGCAGATTGATTATTTAGTATTTGCTGAGTTTTATTTATTACAACATATCCTAATTTATGTTCTGCTATATGTTTTTCACCTAGTAAATGTGCCTTGTTTATAATATGTTCATATCTATTATTAAACTCTTGATGTAATTGATTTAATTCTACTAAATTATGAGCATAATCGACTTTTGCTAAAAATTCTTTTTGTAGTGCAGTTAACTGTTTATCAAACTGAGTTTTTTCTTTAGAAGTCAAACCTTTTATTGTTTCGATTTCTTTGAAACCATTTTGGATTTGAGTATTAACATCAGTAATGATATCCTTTTTAGCTTTATTTAGCGTAAAGCGTTTAGGATCAAATTGATCTATTTCTTTAAAATCAGTTCGTTTTACTGTTTCAATATCTTTAATCGATTTTGAATGATTCACTTTATCGATAGCTTGCTTTTTCAATCTTTCAATTTCAGCTTTTGCATCTTCACGTTGAATAGACGTTAATTCGTTATTAGAATCTATATCTTTGATTTTTTGTTTTACCAGAACATCAATTGTTTTTATAGCATCATTTTTAGCTATTTGTAATTCTTTTTCTACAACTTTCACTGGAACATTTACAGTGATATATGAGCCATCAGCTAACATAACCTTAACTATAGCGGTTAAGTGATCAGCTACTTTATCAGTCTTTGGTAATGAAACAATATTTGCTTTAAGTTCATCAGTTAAAGTCATAGCTCCAATTATAGCTTCTAATGAAATCGTTTCATCTCTGTGAACAACCACCTCACTTGTTACTAGAGCATTTTGAAGGCTCAATTCAGGTAGTTCAAAAACTAATGGTTGTTGATCAGTATCCCAAATAACAATATGAGCTAAAGTATTAAATGCATGCTCTTTATTGTTACTGATATCATCAATTGAATTAGAATTTTCGATATGTTGAAGTGCATCTTTTTCTGTTTTATCAATATCTGCTAAAGCATGTGCTTTTTGAGAAGGTGTTAAATCAGTGTTGTTATTTATTGCATCTCGTTTCTTTTGTGATAACTCTTTTATCACTTGTTTAGCTTCTGCTTTGGCGATAATTAATTTTTTAGTAGTATCAATGATTCCATCTAGTTTTGTTGTAGCATTTTCTATTTGTTGTTTATTTATAGCTTGATGAATTTCATTCTTAATTTCATTTACTAACTTCTTAATTTGAGATATTAGTTTATTTTTTTCTTCATTTGATAAGTTTGGATTTTGACTAATTAAGTGATTTATATTTTCAACTTTTTGGTCAATCATTTGATTAGCATCTAGTTTTGCTTTAGGTAATTCATCTGCATGTATGTGTTCAATTGCAGATTGCCCTTCATCTTTTGCTTGATTAACTAAATCATTTGATGTTGCGTCATTAATATTAGAAAGCGCTTTTCTAGCTTCCTCATTTACCATTTGTTTAGCTTGATCTTTAGAATTTGATGTTGCATTAGCATGTTCAATTTCATCAAGTTGACGTTTAAGCGTTTCTTTAATGTCATTATGTGCTTTTGCTTGAGCATCTTTAAGTCTTGCGATTCCATTTAAAAGTGCTCTAGCATCATCCATATTTTGAATCATACCAATTATGATATTAACGTCTTTATTTGTACCGTTTTCTTTGTCAAGAACATTATTCGCTAAGTTGATAGCGTAATCATATTGTAATTTTAGGTCTTCATCGGCATTTAAATATTCGATGTTGTCTTTTGTAGTTGCTGTTAATTGAGTTACATGTTCTTTTAAACTTTGCATAGCATCATTTAATTCAATTGCATTATCAACAATTTGGTTAATAATTTTAATGTCTTTAGACGCTCTAATCTGATTAATTACTGCAGCTTTTTGAGCATTATTAAGTATATCTAATTCTTTAATAATATATACTTCAGATTTTTGTTGATGTTCTTTTAGACGTTGTTCACCATTTAATTGATCTTTTGCATTATCTATTTGTGTTAAAAGATGCTGAATGTCATTGATATTGACATTTGTACCGCTATTTTTATTTAACACGCCTTTAGCTTCTTTTAAAGCTTTGTTAAATTGACGTTTTAAATTATAATCAGCATTTCTATAATTTAAACTTGCCTTAACGGAATTTACTAAGGTTTTAAGTTGATCTCTCAATAATTTCATTTTATCGTTTAATTCTAACGTTGATTGAGTGAGCTGAGATAACTCTGTTAAAGTATTTGCTGCATTTACCTTGTTTGTGACATCTTCAAGTTGCGCTTTATTTAAATCTTTTAATCCTTTTATTAATTTTAGATCTTTGCTTTTCTCAGTTGCAAGTCGTTGTTCACCATTTAATGCATTTTTTGTATCGTAAATGGCTTGACTAAGGCCTAATACTTCTTCAATCGTTGCTGGATTTTCTGAAGTTTTAGAGCTTGTTGCACTTGCTTGTTGTAGTGCCTCATCAAATTCAATTTGTAAATTCTTATCTGCATTAATATAATTCACACTATTTGGAACAGAAGATGAATTACTTTCTATAGTATCTTGTAAGTCTTTCATTGCATTATCTAAATCACTAGCATTAGATAATGTATTTGCTAAAGATGATAAATCATCAGAGTTGTGAATATTATTTTCAGCAATATGACGTTGTGCATCATTGATATAAGATAAAGATTGTACATATTGAATTGCTTTATCTTTAGCTTTTGATAAACGTTGGATACCATTTAAAGCATCTTTAGTATCCTCAATCACTTGTTTGAGTCCCTCAATTTGTATTTCATCTAAGTTTTTACCAGTTTCTTTTGCAAGTACTTTTCGAGCATTACTTAAAGCATGGTCAAATTGTTGTTTTAAATCTTCATCTGAATTTATATAATTTGAGCTTGCTTGGACAGGAAGAGCTTGATTATTAAGTGCATCTCTTAAAGATTTCATTGCATCATTTAAATCAAATGCTTGATTCACGATTCTAGACAATTGTGCAATAGAATTAGTATTCATAATTTCATCGTTTGCATGTGTGAATTGAGCTTTATTAATAAATTTTAAACTATCAATTAGTTTTTCTGCTTTTGATTTTGCAGCTGTTAAACGTTCAATACCATTTAGTGCATCTTTAGTCTTGAATATATCATCTTTAAATGTATCAATTGAATTGAAATCTAAGTTCTGACCTTGAGTTTTGTTAAGCACATCACGTGCATTGTTGATAGCTTGCGTAAAGTTATCTTTGCGTTGGTTGTCGGCGTTAATGTAATTTATACTTGCTTTGGTTTGAGCATAGTTATTAACGATTGCCTTAGCTAATTCACCCATAATGTCATTGAGGTTTGTACCTTCGTTGACAAGATGTTCTAATTCTAATAAATCATGCGATTGCGTTACTTTATCCTCTAAAGCGGACTTTTGAGCATTGTTTATTTTATCTAGTGATTTGATATATTCTAAAGCTCGTGGTCTAGCATAATTTAATCTTTCAAAACCATTTAACGATGTTTCTGCATTTATTAATTGTTGTAACGCCTGTTTTGCTTCATTTTGGGTTGCGTTAGTTTTTTGTATATCTTGTCCATGTTCTAGTGCTTCATCATAAGCGATAATTTTGTCGTCGTCGGCTTGTCTATAATTATCACTATTTTCAACAGAATCAGCATGATTAATGAATTGTTCTAATTTACCCATTACTTTGTTTAATGCCTGAGCATTGTTACTAGCAGTAGCGATTTCTTCTAGTTTTGTTGCGTTTTTAACACTTTCTTTCGCAGTTTGTTGTTGTAATGAATTAAGATGTGTTAATTGGTCAATTGTTTGATTAGCATGAGCTTTAGATTCTTCAACTCGCTGATCACCATTTAGATTTTCTGATGCTTGAGTTAATTGTTCTAGTGCTTGTTGTACTTGATCTAAACTTACATTTGAGCCATTTATTTTATCAATGATAGCTTGAGCATGTGAAACAGTTTGGTCTACTTTTTCCTTTTTATCCTCTGAAGCTTCAGTGTAATTAGGCAAAGTAGTATCTGTAATCACTACTTGAGTTTTATCTTCAAGTGATTTCATGGCTTCATCTAGGACTTTAGCTTGTTGCAGAAGTTGCTTAACTTCAGTTCTTAAAGCTGCGTGAGAAATCATATCTTTTAAAGATTGCTTTTGTGCATTATTAAGATAATTCATATGTTTAACTTCATCATTTGCATTTGATTTGTCATATGATAGTTTTTCTGCACCAAATAGTATTTTTTCGTTAGCTAAGACATTATCTTTAACAATATCGACCTTATATGGTTCTAATGTTGGATTTGTTGTCTGATTAAGTAGTTGTTCAGCATCAGCAATAACTCGATCGTATTGTTGTTGATATTTTGAATCTTCATTTAAATATTTACTATCGTTCAATATATTATTTTTATGAGCAACTACTTGTTGTAGTGCTTCCATAGCTTTATCAAGAGCTTGAGCATTATCTAAGTTCTTCGCAACTTGTTCGCGTGTTGTAGCATTTGTATTCGCATTTATCATGACATCGCGTTGAGCAACGTTAAGATGAATTAGACCATTAATTGCATTAGCAGCATCTTGTTGTGCATGAGTAAGTTTCTGATCACCATGTAAGTTATTTTGAGCAGTTTCAAGTTCATGAGTTATGCTATTGATTACTGTTGGATCCATTTCAGGATTTGTTTGTCTATGAATGATTGAATCAACATGATTTATAGCTTGTTGATAGGCCTCTTTTTCGGGTTGATCTTCGTTAATGAATCGACTACTATCTAACACTTTATCTACATTTTTATAAACTTTGTTAAGTGCTTTCATTGAATGATTTAATAATTTTGCTTTTTCAATCGCTTGCGCAACTTCTGTTCTCGTTTTAGCAGTATATATTTGATTAGATATTGAACTGCTTTGTTGTGATGTTAAATCATCCAATTTACTTAATTCTTTATCAGCTAAATCGATAGTTTGATAAAGTTTTTGTTTACCTCTGAGTTGTTTTTTCGCTTGATTAACTTCGTTGATAGCATGCTCTATATCTTCAATAGATAACGTTGGATTTACTGTTTCGTTAAGTATTTCTGTCACATGATTAACGGCGTTATCATATGTTTCTTTAACATCAGGGTCTTCGTTAATATAGTTACTTGACTGTTTAACTTGCTCTTTATCTTTGATACTTTCTTCTAAATTCTCCATGACTTGATCGAGTAGTTTTGCTTGGCCAATAATAGCAGCAACTTCAGTTCTGGTAACTGCGCTATTAATTTTCTCATTTAATACGTTTTGTTGTGCTTGATTTAAGTGCGTCAATGTAGGTATAGATTGATGTGCGTTTTGCTTATCAGCTTCTAATAATTCAACGCCATTTAAGTCATTATTCGCTTGATTTACAGCATCCGTTAGTTGCTTAATTATTTCTTTATCCAGTGTTGGATGTTGTTCATTGATAATATTTTCGACTTCTCTAACTGCATGATTATATTGCTCTTTTTTATCATCACTTGCATTAATATATTTGCTCTCTTGTCTTACAGTTGATTGATTTTGAATGCTGTTTCTTAAATGCTTCATAGCATCATTTAGAGCTTGCGCACTTTGAAGTTGTTCAGCTACTTTTTCTCTTGTTTGAGCTTTATTAACCAATCTATTTATGGCATCTCTTTGTGGTGCATTTAAATCGTTTAAACTATTAATCAATAAGTTTGCATTTTCTTTTGCTTGTTGTAATTTATGTTCTCCATCGAGTGCATTGATGGCATGCTTTATATTATTGATTGCATTCTCTATTTCGTCATGAGACATCGTAGGGTTTGCTACTTGATCAATGATTGATTGTGCATGATTAACTGTATCGTTGTACATATTTTGAGGTGCACTATCCTCGTTTATATAATTGTTTGATTGTCTCACAATATCTTGCTGAGCAACGATATCTTTAAGTTTTTTCATATCATTATTTAAAGCTTTCGCTTTGTTATAGATATTATTTACTTGTGAAACTATAGTTGCTTGTTCAATTTCATGAGTTAATGCTTCTTTTTGAGCTTGATTGAGGTTATCTAAGTGATTGACTGCAAAAGTTTTTGAATTTTTATTGTCATTCAATTCACGTTCACCATGAAGTGCATCTTTAGAAGTTTTTACATTTGATGTTGCACGTTCCACCTCTAAAGGATTCATAGTTGGATTAGATGTTTGATTGATTATTTGTTTTACACGATCGACGGCATTGTTATATGCAGTTTGTTTACCAACAGTTTCATTAATGTAGTTACTTGTTTGTTTAACATTATTTTCATCAGTGATACTTTGACGTAAAGTATTCATTGAATCGTTTAAAGCTTGTGCTTTATGAATTACTTGATGTACTTCAGAACGGGTATGAGTTTGTTGAATTTCTTGATTTAATTGTTCTTTTTGAGCTTGGTTTAGACCAGCCATTTGATTAATAGTATTGATGGACTGTTGTTGAGCTTGTTCTAGTTTTTGTTCGCCATGTAAATCATTTTTAGCTTCAGTAATTTTATCAGCAATAGTGTTAATATTAGCTGGAGACAAATTTGGATCTGTTTGTTCAGCAACTATGTTTTTACCTCTATCTGTATATTCATCAAAGTTAACTTGTTGAGAAGTATCCTCATTAATATAATTACTCGTTTGTTTTACTGCGTCATTACCAGTTAAAGCATCTTCTAATTTTTTCATCGCTTCATTAAGTTGATTTGCTAATTGAACTACTTTTTGTACTTCTGGTCTAGAATTAGAGTTTTGAACTTTAGTTTCAAGATTACTTCTTTGCGCTTGATTTAAGTGATTTAACGCATTTAATGTTGCTTGAGCGTTTGTCTTGTCATTAGCAAGTTTTTGATCACCATGTAAATTATCTTTAGTTTGTTTAACTTCATTTAGTACACTTTGAATCGCATCAATTGCCATTACTGGTGTTGGTTGATCATTAATGATATTTTTAGCTTTATTAACAGCTTGATTATAAACATTTTGCTGTTCAGAATCTTCATTGATGTACTTACTACTTTGTAAAACTTCAATATTATCAGCAATAGAATCTCTAAGTGCTTTCATTATATTATTTAATTGTTTAGCACTTGCAATTTTTTCTCCTACTTGATTTCTTGTTGATGCACTGAAAATATGATCTAAAATCGTATCTTTTTGCCCGTTCGTCAAGCTATTCAGATTTTGTAGTTGTTCTGAAGCTTCTTTTTTATCTTCTAATAGTTTATTACTACCATGTAAATCATTAAGTGCTTGTTTAATATTTGTAATAGCTTGATCTATTTGATTTTTATCCATGATAGGAGGATGAGCAGTTATCAAATCTTTTGCTGCTTGAATTGCATGATTATAAGCATCCTGTTGGCTAGAATCTTCATTAATGAAATCACTATTTTGTTTTACTGTATTGTCATTGTTAACAATTTGTTGTAGTTGATTCATAGAGTTATCTAACTGTTTAGAGTTATTTACTATATCATCTACCTGTTGTTTAGTTTGAGCTTGATTAATTAAATCATGTTGTTTATCTTTTTGTGCTTGTGTTAATCCTTGCAAATGTTCGATGCTTTGATTTCCATCTGACTTAGCCTCTACTAATTTAGATTGCCCATTTAAATTATTTTCAGCATTTTTAATCGTTTGAGTTGCTCGATTTATTACATCTTTATTAAGCTCTGGTGGTTGAGTAGTTGTAATAATTTGAGAACCATAATTTAACGCAGAATTGTAATTTGCTTGAAGACCACTATCAGCATTTATATATTTACTATCAGCCTTGATTTGTTCTTTTTTATCTATTTCAGTTTTCAGTGCTTTCATAGCTTCATTAAGTTCTTTTGCTTTTTGTAAGGCTTCTTGAACTTCTGGTTTGGTTGATGCTTGGTTAACTAATGTTTTTTCAGCAAGAACCTGTCCTGGATTTAATGCTTGTAAATGATCAATTTCAGCAACAGCTTGATTTTTAGCCTCTTGAAGTTTTTGCTCACCATGTAAACTTTCTCTAGCGTTTTGCAATTCTAATAAAGCATCTTCAATTGTAGCTTTATCTAAAGTGCTAGTTGGAACGCCATTGATAATGTCTTTAGCTTTTTGAAGTGCATTACTATATTCATTTTGTGCCGCTTCATCTGCATTGATAAAGTCGCTTAATTTTTTAACACTGTTTTCAAGAGCAACTTCATTCTCAAGTTGACGCATAGCTTCATTAAGTGATTTAGCATGATTTAAATCATTAGAAACTTCAGTTCTTGAAGGCGCAGAATTAATCTCATCATGCTCACTTTGTCTTTGAGAATTGTTTAGATTTGTTAAATAGTTTAATTCATTATTTGCATCTTGTTGTGCTTTTTGTAATTTTTGCTCACCATGTAAATCGTTTTTAGTTAATTGAATGTTTTGAATGGCATCTGCTATTTTATTGTTGTTTAAAACATCATCCGTAGAACCGTTTAATATTTCTAGACCTTTTTGAATGGAGTCATTATAAATATTTTGAACTTGTGGATCTTCATTAATATATTTACTTTGTTGATGAACTTTTGACTGTTCCTCTACGAGTGTTTTCAGTGTGCCCATATCATTATTTAACTTATTAGCTTGTGCAATAATTTCTGCCACTTGTTGTTTAGTTTGAGCATGATTAATTAAGTCATTTAATGCTTGTTTTTGTTTATCATTTAAGTTTGTTGATTGATTTATTATTGAATTTGAATCTGCTTGATTTTGTGCTAGTTTATTTGCACCGTGCAATGAATCTTTTGCTTGAATGACTTTTTGAGTAATAGCTTGAATATTACTTATATCCATAGTTGGGTCGTTAAGTTGATTTATGAGTTGTTCAGCTTGGCTTACAGCATTATCGTAAGCTAACTTTTTCTCAGAATCTTCATTGAGATAGTTACTAGAATTTAGAGTAGCATCCTTATTGGCTATACTTTGTTTAAGTTGTTGCATAGCTTGGTTTATAGCTTTTGCTTCTTCTAGTTTCTGAGTTACTGCAGGTTTAGTTATTGTTCTATCTATAGCTTGGATTAATTTTGTTATTTGAGCTGAATTTAATCCGTCTAAATTTTGTATTTCATTCTTTGCAGTTTCCTGTGCTTGTCTTAATTTATTTTCGCCATGAAGATTTTGTTCAGCGACATTAATTTCTTGAATGATACGATTGATATCAGTACTACTTATTGTTGGATTATTTTCAGCATTAATTATTTCCTGACCCTTTGCAATAGCTTGTTCATATGCTTCTTTTTCAGAGGCATCTTCGTTAATATAGTTACTATTTTGTCTTACTAATGGCGCTTTGGCAACTGCAGCTTTTAATTCTTCCATTTTTCCATTTAAGAATTTGGCATAACTTAACTGTTTAGCAACATTTGGTCTACTTGTTTGTTGGTTAATGATGTTTTTCAATGCTTGTTTTTGTGGTTCAGTTAAACCAGTAAAGTTAGTAATTTGTTGATTAGCATCTGTCTTTGCATCTTGAAGTTTTTGATCTCCATTTAATCCATTTATAGCTGTATTTAAATCTTGAGTTGCTTTTTTGATTATTTGAGGATCCATCGTCGCATTGTCTTCACCAATAATGCTATTTATATTGTCAACTGCATGATTATAGGCATTTTGTTGAGCTAAGTCTTCATTAGTATAATTGCTATTTTTACGAATTTGCTCTTGATTCATAATGCTATCTCTCATTGCTTTCATAGCATCATTAAGCTCTTTTGCTTTCTGTAATTCTTGAGCTAAACTTTCTAGAGTTGTCACATGGTTAATGTTATCCTTAACAGTTTGACGTTGTGGAACATTGAGACTGTTTAAGCTATCTACGTCGTTTAAAGCATTGTCTAATGCCTGTTTAAATCTAGATTCTCCATTTAACTCGTTATGCGCTTGGTCTATCTTGTTCAATAAATCTTGTAATACTTTATGATCTAATGTATCTGGGTGATTATGAATTAAATCCTCAGCTTCTTTAATAGCATTATCATAATTTTGTTTTTTATCATTATCAGCATTAATGTAATTGCTTAAATGTTGAATTTGATCTTTATCATTTATGACTTTATGAAGTGTACTCATATCACCATTTAATTGTTTAGCAATCTCTAGTTGTTTATTTACTTCATCACGAGTATCAGCATTATTAATTAACGGTTTAAAATGGTTCTTTTGTTCTTCGGTTAAGTCATCTAAATGATTTAATTGATTATTAGCGTCTTGTTTAGATTGAGCTAATTTTTGATCACCGTGTAAATTATTCACTGCATCTTTAATATTTTGGAGTGTATCAGCAATTTTTTGTTTATCTAAGGTTGGATTAGATGTTTGATTAATTATATCTTTTGCAGCCTGGATTTTATCATTATAAATTTTTTGTTTGTCTGAGTCTTCATTTATGAATGGGCTGCTATTTGAAATTTGATCATCTTGATTCACTTGGTCTTCAAGTTGTTTCATAGCTTCATCAAGCGCTTCGGCCTCTTTAAGTTTTTCTGCAACTTGGTCCCTAGACGTAGCTCCATTAATAGCTTGTATAAGCGCATCTTTTTGAGGTTGATTAAGATGATTTAAGTTACCAATGGCTTGATTAGTTGTATTTTTGTCTTGCTGTAATTTTTGAGCTCCGTGAAGATTATCTTGTGCTTGTTTAATATTATTTAAAGCATTAGTAATGTCTTGTGCATTTAAGTTAGGATTTGAGTTGTTATTAATAATGTCTTCCGCTTGTTTAAGTGCATGATTGTACGCATCTTTTTGTGCAGAATCTTCATTTGTATAATCACTGTTAGCATGAACACCATCTTTTTGCGCAACTTGTTCTTTAAGTTGTTTCATTGCGTCATTTAGTGCTTTTGCTTGCTCAATTTTTTGTTTGATATCATCTCTACTATTTGAACTATTAATTTGTTCTCTGAGTTTTTCACGTTGTGCATCTGTTAAATCTGTTAATCCATCTAGTTCAGTCGAAGACGTTTGTTTGTCTTGATTTAATTTTTCAGCACCATGTAAAGCTTGTTCTGCATTTTGAACTGATTGAGTTGCTTGGTCAATGTTTGCTTTAAGTAATTCAGGATTTTGAGTTGCGTTAATAATACTTTCAGCACGTTGAACTGCATCATCATAGTTTTGCTTAATTTGTGGATCTTCATTTAGATATTTACTATCTGCTTTCACTTGATCTTTGTTAGCAATACTATGTCGTAACTCACCCATAGCATTGTCTAATTGTTGAGCGGTTTGTAAGTTTTGTTGAACTTGTTCTAATGTTGATACGCTATTAACTAGATTTTTCTCTGCATCTTTTTGGGCATTGTTCAAATTAGATAGATTTGTGATTGTTTGATTAGCATTATTTTTAGCTTCCTCTAATCTATGATCACCATCTAAATCATCTTTTGTATTGTTAACGGCTTGCGTTGCTGTATTGACATTACCTTTATTAATAGTTGGTTGATTTGTCCCGTTTATTATATTTTGAGCATTTTGTACAGCGGCATCATATGCTTGTTTTTTAGATGGTTCCGCATTGATGTAATTACCGTTTGAAACAATATTAGCATTATTTTTAATACTCTCTTTTAAGGCACTCATTAATCCATCTAAAGCTTGAGCTTCTGTTAAATCATGTTGGACTTGCGTACGTGTAGATTCATTATCAATTAAAGAATCTTCCATATGTTTTTGAGCTGAATTCAAATTCTGTAATTGAGCAATCGTTTGTTTAGCACTATCTTTAGCGTGTTGTAGTTTAGTATCTCCATGAAGATTAGATTTAGCTTGAGTTACGGCATTTGCTAATTGATTGATTGTATCTGGATTTAAAGTTGCTTGAGATTCGTCAATGAGTTGTTGAGCATTATTTACAGCATTGTCATAAGGTTGTTGTTCGTCATGATCCTCATTGATATATTTACTACTATTTTTAGTATCGTTTTTATCTTTAATGCTTTCACGTAAACCATGCATTGCAGTATCTAATGTTGTTGCTTCTTGACGAATATTACTCACTTCATTACGTGTTGTTGCTGCAGTTACTTTAGCTACTTCAGCATTTTTCTGAGGTTCATTGAGACTCGTTAAACCACGTATTACAGTTTCAGCAGCTTGTTGGTCTTGTGTCAGTTTTTGAGCACCGTGTAATGCATCTTTTGTAGTGTTAATAGTTTGAGTTAAACGTTCTATAGCTAATTTGTCTAGAACAGGTTGAGCATTGTTGTTGATTGTAGCTTGAGCTTCATTGACAGCATTATCATAATTGTGCTGTTCAGGTTGATCTTCATTGACATAATTGCTACTTTGTTTCACTTTATCAATGTGTTGTACACTATCTCTTAACGCTTTCATCGCATGATTCAATTCATTAGCTTTAGTTACTTCTTCTTGTACTTTTGTACGTGTATCTGCTGAATTGATTAACTGATTTAATTCACGTTTTTGTCCATCATTTAAGCTGTTTAACCCATTTACAGTTTGTGTAGCTTGTTGTTTAGCATTAGCTAATTGTTGAACACCATCAAGATCTTGTTGTGCTTGTTGAACGCGTGATAACGCTTGTTCAATTGTAGCTTTATTAAGCTCTGCGTTTGGTGTGGCATTGATGATATTTTCTGCGTTCTGTAGTGCTTGATCGTAAGCTGTAGCTTTAGTCGGATCTGCGTTGATATATGCACTGCTATGTTTGATGTCCTCTTTATTTTGAATGCCATCTCTTAAATTACTCATAGCAGAATTTAATTCTTTGGCTACAGCTAACTTTTGAGCAACTTCTGTTCTAGTAGTTGATTGGTTTACTAAACCTTTTTCAGCATTAATTTGAGCTTGGTTCAAACTAGATAAACCTTCTATTTGTCTATTTGTGCTTTCTTGGTCAGTGTGTAATTTATTTTCTCCACTTAACGCTGTTTGAGTCGTATTGATCTGATTAATAGCCTGTTCAATTTCATTTTTGTTCATGATTGGATCTTGAATTTTATCAATAATAGTTTGACCGGCTTGTACAGCATTATCATAGTTATGTTTTGGTTGTTCATCTTCATTGAAATAATTACTTTGTTGATGAACGTTATTTTGTTGGCCTATTTTATCTCGTAAAGCTTGCATTGCAGTATTTATATCTCTATCCGAAGTTAATTGTTGATTAACTTCTGGGATTGTCTGCTGTGCTTGAACATTTTCAATTGCTTTTTGACGTTGTGCACCATTTAATGCTGTGAGTTTGTTGATTTCAGAAATAGCATTATTTTTAGCATTTTCTAAAAGATGTGAACCTTGTAACGCATTTTGAGCGTCAGTCAATTGTTGTAAATTTTGTTCAATTTTCGATTTATTTAATGTTGGATTACCGTTTTCATTAATAATATTTTCTGCCTCTTGAAGTGCTTGATCATACCCACGTTGATGTTCAGTTGAATCATTAATGTAATCGCTACTTTGTTTGACATTAGTCTTTTCAGCTGCTTTATCTCTTAATTGCTTCATAGCATTATTTAATGCTTTAGCTTCATTAAGATGCTCTTCTACTTCAGAACGTGTATTTGAACCGTTGACTAAGGCTTCCTCACCAGATTTTTGAGGGTCATTTAAATATGCTAATTGTCCAATTTCTTGGTTAGCAGTGCCCTTATCTCTTTGTAACTTTTCTGCACCATGTAAATCATTTTTAGCTGTGTTAATTTGGCTAATCGTTTGATCAATAGTAGATTTATTTAATTCTGGATTGTGTTGACCAGTTATATATGTCGAGCCATTATCAATTGCATTATCATAAGTATTCTTTTGAGTTGAATCCTCGTTAAAATAATTACTTGTTGAATGGATTGCATTTTGATTGTTAACTAAGTCACGTAATGTTTGCATAGATTGATTTAATGCCTTTGAATCACGTAAAACGTTAGCAACTTGATCTCTTGTTTCTGCATCATTAACAGCTTGATTTTCTTTAGCTTTTTGCTCATTAGTTAATCCGCTTAGGTTATTTATTGAAGCAACAGCATCTTCTTTAGCTTTAGTCAGTTTGGCTTCACCGTTTAGATTGTTAATTGCAGAGTTAATATTATTAATTGCTTGTTCAATGTTAGCTTTATCTAATTCAGGATTTTGAGAATTGTTCTTAAGTGCTTCTGCAGTAGCAATCGCATTCGTATATGCTTGTTGTTGATTCGCATCTTCATTGATAAATTTACTGCTATTTATCATTTGGTTTTTACCGTTGATGAGATTGTTCAGTTGCTCCATCACCTTATTTAGTTCTTTAACTTTTGCTAATTGAGAAGCAACTTCTGTTCTAGTTTGAGAACTATTGACTAAACCTTTTTCACTGTTTCTTTGTGCATCAGTCAATTGATTTAACGTATTGATTTCTTGATTGGCATTTTCTTTAGCACGACGTAATTGATCTTCACCGTCTAAAGCATTCTTAGTAGTGAGAATCGCTTGTGCTTTCTGATTAATTAAATTGGCATCAAGAGTGGCTTGTTGTTCATTAACAATTTCTTTAGCATTATTTAGAGCCTCAGTAAACGTATGTTGTTTTTCGGGTTCAGCGTTAATATACTTACTTTCGTTTGTTACTGATTCGTTGTCAGAAATGTTTTGTCTCAACGTGTGCATTGCACTATTTACTTGATTTGCTTTACTTTGCTCTGCAGTTATATCAGTTCTTGTATGAGCAGTGTTAATAGCTGTTTTAATAGACTCTTTCTGAGGAGTGTTTAAATCAGCTAATGTATTAAGTGCATTAATTGCTTCCGTTTTAGCAGTTGCTAATTTTTGTTCACCATGTAGTGCATTCTCTTTGGTTGAAATGTTACTAACTGCGTTATCAACTAAAGTTTTATCAAGTACTGGATCAGCTGTTTTATTAATTATAGTTTGTCCCATTGTAATGGCATCATTGTATGCAGATTGTTCAGGTTGATCCTCGTTAATATAGTTGCTTGTTCTTTGTACTTCAGGTTGTTTAGCAACTAATGATTTTAACGTGCCCATAGAACTATCTAGTGACTTAGCTTGGTTAAGTTGTTCTTGTACTTCCGTACGAGTTTGTTTACTATTTACCAGTTCCTTTTCTTTAGCTTTTTGAGTATTAGTTAAGTTTGGTAAGTTACCGATTTCTGTATTAGCACTAGTTTGTGCTTGTTCTAACTTTTGTTGTCCATGTAAATTCTGATGGGCAGTATTTACTGCTTCTGTTTTTTGATTTACTACGTCACGGCTCATTTCAGGGTTAGATTGTGCATTTATCAATGTTTGAGCATGAGTAACGGCTTGATTGTAAGCTTCTTTTGGACCATTATCTTCATTTATATAATTGCTATTTGCTTTAACATTGTTAACGTCGTTCACACTGTTACGTAACGCTTGCATAGCAGTATTCAATTGATTGTAATCTTGTAACTGACTCGCAATATTTGTTTTTGTAGAAGCTTTGCCTACATTTTCTTTAGCTTTGTTACGTTGAGCTTCATTTAGATAAGTTAAACCATCGATGGTTGTATTAGCTTCTCTTTTAGCTTCAGCCAATTTGTCATTACCATTTAGATCATTTTTAGTCGAATTGACTCTTTGTGTAACTTTATTAATTTCAGCTGGATCAAGTTGTGCTTGATTAGCATCAGATTGATTAATCAGTTGTTTAGCATTGTTAACAGAATTATTGTAAGCATCTTGCTTGTCTTTATCTGCATTAATGTAATTGCCATCAAGCAATTCGTTGTCATAGTTAGCAATAGTTTTCTTCAGTTGAGTCATTGCTGTGTTAACAGTATTAGCTTTATCTTTAGCTTGATTTACTGAATTGATGTTTGGAGAGTGATTTATAGTATCAGTTAAAGCTTGTCGCTGAGCATCGTTTAAATCATTTAAGGTATTTAAATGAGCTATTGCTAGTTGTTTAGCTTCTTCTAATCTATGATTTCCGTCAAGAGCATCTTTAGTACGTTTTACTTCTTCAGCTTTTTGATTAATCACATCAACACCCATAGTCGGACTTTGAGTTTGGTTGAGAATTCCTTTAGCCGCATTGACTGCATTGTCATAGTCTTGACGTTTATTGTTAGATGCATCTAAATAATTTTCTTGTTGTTTTTGATTTTCGTAATCTGCAATACTTTCACTTAATGCTGTCATAGATTGATTTAAAGTATCTGCCTTGTTTTTAATCGTTTCTAAAGCATTATGATTAGGTGCTGAGTTAACTTGAGCTTTAAAATTATCTTTTTGCACGTTATTTAAATGACTTTCATTATTTATATGATTGATATATGGCTCTCTATTTAATGTAAGTTGAGAACGAGCAGTGTCTAACGCTTGTGTATGACTATTAGCTTCGCTAGTGTTCTGTCTTATTTCAGCTACTGTAGGTTGGCCGTTTAAAACTTGAGTGATTTTTTCAAGATTTTGTCTAGCTTTAGTTAATTTATCATTGTAATTATTAAGTGAATCTTCAGTCATACCGTCAGTATCTGTTTGTTGGTTAATACTATTTTCTAATCTATTTTTAGCTTCTTGAAGTTGAGTTTTGTCTGGAACAAGTGAATTACGAGCATTTTGTAAATCTTGTATAACTTGTTGTGCATTAGCAACGCTTTCTTTAACTTGTGCTACTGTCGGATTACGTTTAAGTAATTTATTTACTTTGCCTTTTTCTATAATTGCTGCACTTAAGCTATCATTATAGTTATCCACTGAATCTTGAGTCATTCCATCTGTGTTAGTACCTTGATCAATTTCATCTTGTAGTTGTCTTTTTATTTTTTCTAAAGGTTGAGTATCAACTTGTAAGTTATTCTTAGCTTGTGTTAAATCATTACTGATTCGTTCCGCTTCTGCTTTATTTGTTCTAATTGCATTAACATCAGGATTATTCGCTAAAACGTTATTAATTGTGTTAATTTCGTTTTTAGCTATTTGTAGTTTTTGATTATAGTTTGCAACAGATTGCTGAGTCATACCATCTGTAATAGGTACTTGGTCGATGTTATTTTGTAACTTTGTTTTTGCGGTTTCTAATGGTTCTTTATTAACAGTTAATCCGTTAATTGCTTGAGTCAAGTTTGCAATTTGCTGATTGACTCTGTCTGTTTCAGTTGTAATTTGTTGTTCAGCGGCATCGCCATTATTAATTAATGCTAAAGCAGTGTTAGATTCATTTTGGGCTTCACGTTTAGCGTTTTGATAAGCGTCTACTGATTGTTGTGTCATACCGTCAGTTTGTACTGTTTGATTTATTTTATTTTCTAACTCTAATCTTGCAGCTTTTAATGCATCATTATTTGATAGCGGCTGAAGTTGACTAATTGCTTCAGTTAATTGTTGATTCAACTGATTCACTTGTTGTAATGCATTATTTACTTCTTGAACAGTACGTATAGGTTTTTGTATCACAGCGTTGGCATTATCTTTAGCAGACGTAATTTGTGTTTCTAATGATTGAATTGCTTTATTATATGCACTGATACTTCTTGGCTTTTTATTATTTATATCGCCTCTTCGGTTTAATTGTTGAACAGCTGTTTGTAATTCAGTAGTATCTGCAGTTAATTGTTGTTTAGCATCATTCAAATGTGCTAGTGCTTGTTCAACTTTTGATTTCCCGTCTGAAATTTGTTTTGCTGATGCATCGCCATTGTTGATGACAGATTCTGCATTTCTGATAGCACTTTGAGCCTCATTTCTCTTAGCTTCATAGTTATTAATAGAAGCTTGAGTCATACCTGTTGTTAATGGTTGATCATTAACTGCTTGTTGCAGTTGATTTTTTGCTGTGACAAGTGCACTATTATCTTCTTTATCTTGAAGCATTGCTATCGCTTTATCCAATTCAGGTTGTACGGCTTCAACTTTTTGTAATGCTTGTGCTACTTCATTAACTGAAGGGTTACCATTTTCAAGAATTTGATGTGCTTCTGATTTAGCGTTATTGTATTGTGTCTCAATGGCTTGTCGAGCAGCTTGGTATTGTTGAATACTTGCAGGTTTTTTACCATTTATATCAACATTTTGTATTAGTTGGTTATAAGCATGTTCTAATTGAGACTTATCAGCACGTAAATCGTTTTTAGCTTTATTTAATGCATTAATCGCTTGATTTACTCTATTTGTTTCGGTAGTAATTTGTTGCTCAGTGGCATCGCCATTGTTAATGATTTGTTGTGCTTTTTGTATTTCATCTTCTGCTTCACGTTTTTTGGATTTATAGTTATTAGCAGTATCTGTTGTCATGCCTTGTGTTGGATCTGCTTCATTAACAATTTGTTCAAGTCTTTGTTTTGCTTTAACTAATGCATCATTGTTTTCTTTATTCTGTAATAATGCGATTGCTTTATCTAGTTCAGGTTGAACGGCTTTTATTTTGTTTAACGCAGCAGTCACTTGTGATACTTGAGGATTGTCATTTGTTAAAACACTGTTTGCTTCATTTTTAGCTGAATCAATTTGAGATTGAATACGAGACTTAGCTTCATTGTATTTCTTAATACTTGATGGCGTTTTACCGCTCGTATCAATATTTTGAGTTAATTGATTATATGCATTTTGAAGTTCCTCTTTGTCTGCTCTTAAACCAGTTTTTGCATTATTTAATGCTTCTAAAGCGCGTTCAACATTTGTTTTTGCGTTAGAAATTTGTTGTGTAGTTGCATCGCCATTATCGATAACTTGTTGTGCTTTTGTTATTTCTTGTTGAGCAGCTTGTTGTTTTGAATTGTAATCATCTTTAGTTTGTCGCGTCATTCCTTCAGTTGAAGGAACTTGATCAACTGCTTGTTGAAGTTGCTCTTTTGCTCGAACTAGTTCGTCGTTGTTTTCTTTATTTTCTAAAAGTGCTCTGGCTTCGTTTAATTTTTGTTGTACTTCTCTTACTTTATTTAGTGCATTGTTGACGTTAGCTACACTTGGGTTTTGCTCTTTTAAAATTCGGTCAGCATTTGTTTTAGTATTGTTCAATTCATTACTAAATTGTTGATATCTTTGATTGTACGCATTGATAGTAGCTGGTTTCTTATTATTTAAATCCGTTGGTTGAATCAACTGGTCATATGCATGCTGTAATTCTTCTTTATCAGCTCTAAGCGCTGATTTGGCGTTGTTCAATTCATTGAGTGCTTGCTCTACCTTAGATTTCTCAGCAGACACTTGTTGTACGCTAGGTTGAGCGTTTTCAATTACTTTATTTGCCTTTTGAATAGCTTGCTCAGCTTTTTGACGTTTAGCGTTATAATTTTGAATTGTTGCTTCAGTCATACCAGTTGTATTTGGTTGATTATCTAAACTTTGTTGCAAAGC
Organism: Staphylococcus sp. MSU001; assembly: GCF_052976705.1. Taxonomy (NCBI): domain Bacteria; kingdom Bacillati; phylum Bacillota; class Bacilli; order Caryophanales; family Staphylococcaceae; genus Staphylococcus; species Staphylococcus sp. MSU001. The sequence goes on along the minus strand of NZ_JBRIKK010000001.1, from coordinate 148,349 downwards.
AGTTTTTGCATTAATCAATGGTTGTTTATCAACAGTAAGACCTTGTTTCGCTTGTGTTAACTCGTTATTGATTTGTTCTGCTTCAACTTTGTTTGTTCTGATGGCACTAACATCTGGATTGTTCGCTAAGACATTATTAATTGAATTTATTTTATCTTTAGCTTCTTGTAATTTACGTTGATAGCTTTGTACAGATTGTTGCGTCATACCATCAGTGCTAGGTTTTTGGTCAATATTTGCTTGTAATTGTGTTTTAGCAATTTCTAAAGGTTCTTTATTAACTGTTAAGTGATTGATTGAATTTGTTAATTCAGACAGCTTTTGATTTAATTTTTCTATTTCTGTAGAAACTTCTTGATCAGATGCATCCCCATTATCAATAAGAGTTTGTGCAATACTAGATTCATTTTGAGCTTTTATTTTAGCTTGATTATAATTTTCAACAGATTGTTGAGTCATACCTTCTGTTTGAACGGTTTCATTAATTTTACTTTCAAGTCGATTACGAGCTTCTTTTAAGCTTTCTTTATTCGCTAGAGGTTGTAGTAAGTTAATCGTATCTGTTAAGCGTTGATTCAATTGGTTTACTTCATGTAATGCATTATTTACTTCTTCAACAGAACGGATAGGCTTATTGATGATAGCATTTGCTCTATTTTCAGTCTGTGTAATTTCAGATTGTAGCGAATGAATAGTATTGTTATAAGCACTAACACTGCTAGGTTTTTTGTTGTTTGTGTCGCCTCTCCTACTTAATTTTCGTACTTCAGTTTTTAACGAAGTTGTATCTGCAGTTAAATGTTGTTTTGCTTCATTAAGTGCATTAGTTGCATCTTCAACTCGAATTTTATTTTCTGTTATTTGTTCTATAGATGCATCTCCATTATTAATAATAGTCTCAGCAGAACTTGCTATATTTTGTGCATCTCTACGTTTTGCTGTGTAATTATTAATAGATTCTTGAGTCATACCATTTAGTGATGGTTGACTATTAATGGCTTGATCTAATCTTTCTTTTGCTCTGACGAGTTCGCTATTATCTTCTTTATCTTGAAGCATATTAATAGCTTTTGTAACATCTGGTTGAATTGCATTTATCTTACGTAGGGCATCCTCTACTGCATTTACAGTAGGGTTTGTATTTTCAAGAACATTATGAGCTTCGTCTTTAGCGGTATTATATTGGTTTTCGATATTTCGTCTTGCAGACTTATAGTTTTGAATACTAGATGGTTTTTTACCATCGGTATTAACATTTTGTATAAGTTTATTGTATGCAGTCTGTAATTCTCTTTTATCAGCTCTTAAGTTATTCTTAGCATTTTGTAATGCTTGTAATACTTGCTCTACTTTAGATTTTTCAGAAGAAATATCTTGAGCGGTAGCATCTCCATTATTAATAATCGTGTTCGCTTTTTGTATTTCATCTTGAGCTTCTCGCTTTTTAGCGTTGTAATTATTAATTGTTTCTTGTGTCATACCGTGTGTTGGATCTGTATCATTTACTGCATTTTCAAGTCTGTTTTTAGCATTGACTAATTCTGTATTATTTTCTTTGTTTTGAAGCATGTTGATTGCTTCGGTTAATTTTGGTTGAATAGCTTTGATTTTGTTCAAGGCTTGAGTTACTTGTGAGACTTGTGGATTATCGTTACCTAAAATTCGCTCCGCTTCATTTTTAGCATCATTAATTTGATTTTGTATTCTGGCTTTGGCTGTTTCGTATTGACGTATACTCGCCGGTTTTTTACCGTTGGTAGATACGTTCTCAATTAATTTGTTATATGCAGTCTGTAATTCATTCTTATCAGCTCTCAGATTACTTTTAGCATTAGTTAAAGCTTGCATTGCTTGCTCTACTTTAGATTTTTCAGAAGAAATATCTTGAGCGGTAGCATCTCCATTATCAATCACGCTTTGTGCAGATGTAAGTGCTCTTTCAGCTTCACGTTGTTTGTCATTATAATTATTAATTGTTTGTTGTGTCATACCTTGTGTTTGAGGTATGTCATTTACAGCGTCTTGTAAACGTTTTTTAGCTTGTACAAGTTCTGAATTATTTTCTTTTGGTTGAAGTAAAGCAATTGCTTGATTCACTTTAGGTTGAACAGTATTTATTTTATTTAAAGCGTCTCTAACTTGTTCAACGGAAGGGTTAGTGTTTCGCAAAGTACTACTTGCATCCGCTTTAGCTGTATCTAATTCACTTCTAATACTTGAAATGGCCTCATTATAGCGTCTTACAGATGCTGGCTTTTTATCATTTGTTAACACATCTCTATTTAACGTATCATAAGCGCTTTGTAACTGTGACTTATCAGCACGTAAGTTACTTTTGGCTTCAGCATATTCTCTCTGTGCCTGTTCAACTGTGTTTTTAGCATCATTAATTTGTTGGGATGTCGCGTCTCCATTATTTATAACGCCATTTGCGTGTTGTATTGCTTGTTCAGCAGCTTGGCGTTTATTGTTATAGTTCCTAGTGCTATCTTGAGTCATACCATCAGTTGAAGCGGCTGGTTGAATCGTTTGTTGTAATTGATCTTTTGCTCTCACAAGTTGACTATTATCAGCCTTGTTTTGTAATAATACTTTAGCATCATTTATTTTATTTTGTGCAGCTTGAACTTTAGATAAAGCTGAATTTACTTGTTGAGGTGTTGCAAATTCTGTTCCTATAACTTGGTCAGCTTCACTTTTAGCTGTATTAATTTGTGATTGAGCACGATTCAGAGCTTGATCAAAGTTTCTGATACTTGATGGTGTTTTATTCTCTTTACTAATTTCTTCATCTAGGCGACGACGTGCATTGATTAATTCGGTTTTATTAACTTTAGTTCTAACAGTCTCAGTAGCTTCTTCAGAACTTCCGTCACTGTAATAAATAACTACTGGAATATGCGATGTACTACCACCAGCTAAATTTGTTGGAAGAGTGTTTCCTTGTTTAATCGTAACTCTATTTTTATTTGGCACTTGAACCGCATTATTAATATCATCATTAGTCACATTTTGACCTTGTTCTTTAACAATTTCATTGATTGTTAAAGTATGTTGCGCAGGTGCTTGAATTACAGTAGGATTTGTGTTTTCAGTGTTACCCAGACCTGCTTTTGGGGTTATTGTAATTTGAGAATTAGGTTTAACTGTATTGGCTGAAAATACAACTTTACCATTATCCTGATTGAACTCGACATAATTTGGTTTATTATTTATCGTCCATTTGCCGTTGTTATTTTTAGTAACTGTGAATGATTTTTGTGTTTCATTGCCATTAAATTTTTCAGTGTAACTGATTTCGACACGTTCAGTTGGATTTAAAGAATTACGTGAATTGTCAGGTAATATATCGAATGTTCCATTATCATAAGTATGAGTTGCTACTTGCTCAGGTTGTGGAGCTTTGACAATATAAATTTCACTAGTTGCTGAAGTACTTATAGTTTCTCCAGAACCTTCAGTCGCTATTGCTTCTATTGAATCGCCAGGTCTAACTGCTAATCGACTTAAAGATATAGCTGTTCCATTATTTGTTGGGCCGATACCGTTTATGTCAGGTGATCCAGTTTCTACAATCCAACGACCATCATTATTCTTAACAAATGTAGTTAATTTATTTCCGTTTTTATTAATAACAATCTTATCTGCAGATGTTTGGATATAATCATTTGTCCCACTTATTAGTATATTACGCACAGCACCAGGTGTTACTGTTACATCACCAGTTTTAGACTGGGTTATGATTGGTTGATTAGGCTTAGCATTTGTAACTATAAATTTAGCTGATTGTGATGTTTGCCAAACACCCCAGTTGCTAGGATTAACGACATCATAAGTACCAGTTTTAACAAAAGGAGTTCTAGTATATGCTAATGATTGCCATTGATCACTAGTAGTTCCTGTACTTTGCTGGTTCCAATAAAATCTCCAACCATCTATTGGTAATCCCTCACCATTTTCAAGATGTTTGTAATAGCCTACCCATGTTCCTTTAGGGGATGTATCACCTACTTGAATTTTGTAGATAGGTTGAGGGAAATCAAAATTATATACCCACACTTTAACAGGAACTTCTAATGGTGTAGATATGCCAGGATAATTAACAAGTGCAGTTAAATTTTGTACACCGGCTATGTTTTTATCAGGTTGACGATTGTCTTTCCAAGAAGCTGTTCCTCCAAGACGGTTATTATTTTCAAAAATAATATAATTATAAACGTCAGTACCATTGGTTAAGTTTCGCCCTTTATGATCTCTTACTGGATTCTTAGCTGTAACTGTTGGATAGATTGTTATTGGAATATCTACAGTTCTAGTACCTTGATGATTAGGTAGAGTAACCGTAACAGTTTTTGTTGTAGTACCAATGTTGTTTTTCCAACTATTAGGCTCCTCGTTCCATGTAAGAGTAGAATGCGCTGGTATATTACTTATGAAACTATTGAAGTCATTAAAATTATAGTTTGTACCTTTAATTATTTTAATACCATCATTTTTAGCTTGCATGCCAGCGGTAACATTTACTTGATCACTTGTTTCTGAAAAAACACTTATATCTTCAGTTGTATTTGAAGCAATTCCACTACTATTTTGTTTAGTGTACGTTACATTATTTGTCATTGAGGTTTTAGCAGTAATATTTCCGGTTGGTAGAGTGCCTTGAATTGTTACAGTAGCTATACCGTTAGAATCTATAGTTGTATTTGTATTAGGAATAACAGTTCCATTTGATTGATATAGAGTGACTTGTGCATTTTGTGGAACATTTCGAACTAAAATTTGTTGGCCATTTAATTGTCCTTTTGAAATCACACTATTACTATCAATAACAGGTTTATTTGGTTTGACTTTGAATAGTACATTAATGTTTTCAGTTTGGCCGTTTTGATAAGCTACCGTAACTGTTTTAGTAAATGAACCTGCATTACGAGAACTTGGTGTACCTGATCCTTGAGCCCATCTGAAGTCCATATGTTCTGGCCAATATTGATTTACTGCTTGAACAAAATTTCCTGGATATGCATCGCCTGATGAATTAAATCGACCATTGATAGTTGTTTCATATACTTGCTTTGGAATAGATTGACTAAGTTTGTAAGTCGTATCTTTTCTAATTGGTGTTGTTTCACCATCAAAGAATATTTCAGCATGTAATGTTAAATCTCTACCAATTTGATTACTGTTTATATCGGGACCCTGATTATTAACCCAAACTATTCTCGCATCAACTGGACCTCCCGTTCTTAAACTAAAGAAATCATTCGGGGAAGTTCCTTTGCCGGTTGGAAATTGTTGTCCTCTTACTGTTGTTCTAGTATTAGGTACAACCTCTAATAACACATGTTTAACTGGAACAGTTATTGTATTAGTTGTGCCATCAGAAAATGTAGTTGTAACATTAACTGTAGCATTGTTTCCACTTCTATTTACTTTACTTACAACTTGACTACGAACGTCATTATTTGACTCGTTGACATAATTTCTTGTACCTAAAACTTTAGTCATGCTGAGTGAAGATTTTACTCTATTTTGATCTTCAATTGAAAGGTTAGCATTGTTTTGAATATTACTAATTCTCACTGGTGTTTGATTGCTTGATGAAGTTGTTATTCTATATTTCTCGTTTAATGGTTTTATATTTACTGTGAAAGAAACAATACTTTCATTTCCACTTTTATCTGTGGCTTTAACTTTTACAATTTTATTTGTGCTATTAGTAACATTAGGAGCCTGACCTACTAACTCGTTGTTGTTTCTGGTCATAGTAATTGCACTATCACTTGTAGAAGCTACTGTATTTAATCCATAATTATCATTTACATTGATAGTATTTTTAAATGTTTCACCAGAATATACCGTATGATGGTCGTAATTACCTACAGTTATACTAGGATTTACTTTATCAGAAGGCACAAAATAAACATTAATCACGTTATTGGTATTGCTTAAATTTTGGCCTAATTTTTCAATGTAACCTTTTGGACTGTATGGTGCTAAGTATAATTGTGCCTTATAGATAACACCCATAATACCATTATTTGCCGCATTAGCTTTAACAACTTTATCAATATTAAAAGCGGATGCCCCATTAGCTTCTGGAACCTGACCATTTACGATAGTGGAATTTTTTTCATTATATACAACGTTAGAATGACTGACTTGTCGTCCACCGTAACCGTTTTCTGGTTCTACTAAGTCTAATACTTGAATAGGATTTGAGTTAAGTAAATAAGATTTCTCACCATCATCTCTAATTATAGATTTAGAATACCCATTAGTACCTCGTTCTGCTAACTGTTTTTCATTACTATTAATATTTGAACGTAAATTTGAACTTTTAGCTGTTGCTTGAAGTAAAGTTAACACGTCATTAGTATTTATTTGTCTACCTAATGTTGCATCATATTTATAAATAAGTGATTTATGATCTGGTGACCATTCTAATCCACCATCTGTATTTCTACCTTGAATCTTACTAGAAGTCCACGAAATGGTATAATCATCCCTTATATTAACCCAACGTAAGAAATTCATATTATTGAGATTTGATGAAAACTCTTTTATCAAATCGCCCTTACGTATAGTTACTGTCACACTACTAACATTTCTATGATCGAAGTTATTCGAAACAGTGATATCGTTATCGTTTAAATTAAGTCCAGAATTAGCTGCTTTAAATGCTTGTTTGATTTTATTGATTTCATCATTAGTTAAATTATAAGTACTAACTCTATATACACGATTATTACCAGTAGGTGCATTAACATCTACTATTTTAAGTTTTAAATTAAGTTCTTGTTGAGTCTTATGATAAGCGTTTTTAGCATTAACTCTATAGTTATAATTTCCAACATTGAGTCGACTAATTTCACTCGATGAAGGTAAAAATCCAATAGCTGATATAGAGGTGAAATCTCTATTAGGTAAATCCGAACCATTACTTAATGAGAAATATTTTCTCAAGTTTGGACCAATGGAATAGTTTTGTCCTCTAGCAATAGTGATTACTGCTTCTTTTTTATTTGTATTACCATTTTCACTGAAAATGGATTTTCTTTCGGGTTCATATGTGATTACATTTTCAGCATCAATCACATCTACAGAACCATCTCTATAATAAAATGTGACGTCGCCGTTTACTCCAGCGAGTATTGGGTTATTTTGTAATAAATATGATCTTATATTAGCATTTGCTTCACTTATTTTTCTTTTTACTTCTTCTCGTTCTGAATTAGATAATGAAGAAGGGTCTGTCACTAATTGTAGTTGATCTCTAGATAATCCGACTGGATTTAAATCATCAGCCAACTTACCAACATTTAAAATAAAGGTTTTAGCTGGATTTGTTGTATTTCCAGAATTATCAGTTGCAGTTATATTGAAATGATATGTCGTATTATATGCTTCATTACTAGGTATATTACCGATTAACTTAAGCGTACCCTCAGTATTATTATTAGGATTGATCGTAAAAGATTTTGTCCAACCTTGAGGTAAATTGACGTTTACATCTCTTAAACCTGAACCGCCAGCATTATCAGTGACTGGAAGAGTAATTTCTACATGATCTCCTCTGTAATACTTATGAACTAGTCCTGCTGGTTCATTAATTGTAGGTGGTGTTGTATCACTACTAAACGGAACGCTATTACTAAAGTTTGATTGTACATATTGATTGTAATAAACAATTGCCTTTAATTCACCGCTTAATGGTAGATCTTTAAGGTAGTCTGATGAACGGAATGTTAAGATCCCATTTTTACTTGGATCATTATCATGGTATGCTTCTGCAACTACTGTGTAGTTTTCAGGGACAGTATATGGATTTATTTCTGGATCATGATCACCATCGGTTCCACCCATCACAAGTTTGATTTTAGCAGTAGTATCATTTGGTATATCTGTTACTCTTATTTCAGGCTTGTGGTTAGGATTTCCACGTAATTCATTAGCAGTTGTAATGATTCTTGGTGGTGTTGGTTTTGATCTAATTTCAAATTGTTCTACTTTATCACCAAACTTAACAGTGATGAAATAATTTCCTGGATCAATATGACCAACAAGAGCTAAGTTTTTTTCAGTAGCATTATTTGTTCTACCCACAGCGTTTTGTAATGCAAGCGTGTTAGGATATCCTGTAATAGACCATTCACTATCTTTAATTGGTTCATTACTAGTAAGTTTGATACGTATCTCTTGTTGATAAGGTAATATTCCTGATCCTACAGTGTTATGAAGCGTTCCACTCATTACTTGGAAAACGCCATGGCCCGCTCGTTTCGATACTGAAAATTCCTTTCTATTTTGTTTTTCATTATCGTGATATAACTCAATTGTATGTTTTAACTCAGGTTTTACATATAAATTTACTGGTAAAAGAGTTTCAGGGTTATGATGGCTATCTTCAACATCAAAACCTACAAGAAATTGAATTGGACGGCCTGAACGTGCTGCATTTTGAAGATTTTCTTGTGAAAAAAGTTCTTCAATTTGATAGGCATTCATTGCATTAGCTCCCTGCCATCTTTCCTGATTATAAGGAAGATAAGATGGATAAATACCTAGGACTGTACCAGTCACATTCTTTACATAACTTAATGGGTCGTATACCGAATCAATACTTCCGGAACCGTCACTATCCAAAATAGGAACATCAGTAGTTCTCTGTAATGTAGGATCGAATTGTCTGATTGTTCTTTTTAAATGAAGTGTACGATTTTTAACTTGGACATTTGACTGTACTCGATTTCGATAATTCTTATAAGGTTCGACATAGAGTTGGTTATAGTTCGTTGCTTGTTTATATTCACCAGAACGCGCGCCAGCAGCATAATACAATCTTGCAGTTGGAGCTCCTTGAGTTTTAAATGAAATACGATAACTTACATCACCACTACCTTTAAAGCTATATATTGTATCTAATCCTCTTATTTGATCTGGTTTCTCACTATTTAACATTGCGAAGTTTTCATCGCCATAATATTTATTAGTTTGTGTAGCGCCTTCTCTGTCGAAGTATAATTCTCCCCCTCTAGCAAAGTCAGAAAAATTATTAACACCATCATAAAATGCATAATTTGTAGCGGAACCATGTTTAAAATCATTCGCTACGCTAGAATTAATAGCACCTGCTGATCTCCAAAATTGAGGTAGTGGTGCACCTGATCCAAATCCCACTCCACCAGTAGATGTACTTGAACCATCACGGTTAATAATAGTGAAAGTTACAGGACCAGTTGGTGTTTGATCACTTGGAAGTCCAAACCAATAGTACATATATTCATGACCTTTATGATTACTATTAAATAAAATATCCCATTGATATCCATCTTTAAGTCGTTTTGTAGTGATATAAGCATTACCTTGTACATCAGAAGCACGTAAGATGTTCCTAGATCTTGGTAAATTATAAGGCCATCTTCTATTTGAAGCATGGAAGAAAGTACCAGGAGGGAAACCAGAATCATCATCATCTTTTGAAACATAATATTCAGTTCTTGCATCTAAGTAATCGCTTCTTGATGATCGTTCCTCAACAACACTTCTCGTACTTCTTCTACCACGTTTTTCTGTAGTAGATCGTTGTGGTAACGTACGTGCAAGTTCTAATGCTTTTTCTAATTGTTGATATGCCGAAACAAGCTGTTCTGAAGGAATATTTTGATTATTACCTAGTAGGTCATTGACGTAGTCAAAAGCAGATTTGACTTTTTGATATTCTGTTGTATCCGCACGATCTATATCAATCATTCTGTAATTGTGATATGATGCGTCAAAAAAAGCTTGTAATGCATTTTTATCTAATGGTGGCTGTACTTGCTGTGGTTTATCTTTCTCTTGTAGATTCTCTTTTTCTTTGTCATTTTTACTTGCTCGGCTTTCCGCAAGTACATTTTCTGTTAGTTTATGATGTTCATTTCCAGAAGTATTTCCATTGCTATCGCTTACTTTTTTACTATGTGCTTGCATAGTACTGTTATCAACTTGCAATGGTTCGTTATTCATATTTGTTTCACTATGCGATTGATTGATACTATCATCAGAAATATTTGTAGGTAATTGTTGCGATGTTTCATTAAGGTCTTTGACTTGATCCGATAATGATGCATTTGCTTGATTATGACTAGTTGATGAACGAAATGATTCAGTCTGACCAGCTGAATTTTGCTTGTTATTTTCGATTTCTTGATTATGCGTATTCGAATCATCATCATCTGTTTGATTTAATTGTTTAATTAACTTTTGATTTTGATTCAACTCGTCGGCACTTGCAAGGTTTGGATTGATACCCATGAATACAAGTGTTGCAATCACAGTAGAAAATGTTCCAATTGCGTATTTTCGGATACTAAATTTTTGTAATTTATCACGATTATTCAAAGCTATTGCCACTCCTATTCTTGATGTTTTTTCTTTGTTGTTTGATGTGATTTGAAAATTATACGTATTTAATGTTGATAATTTTGACAATGAATAACTTATACATTTGCTCAATAAAAAAGAGCAGATGTTCCGACCGTTTGATTTCGGTTTGCTCTTCATTTATCACAATAGCATTTTGAACAACAATTTATTTGTTCTAAACAATAATATCACTTTAAGATAACTTTGTGAAATTAATTCACGAAGTTTTAATAAAATATTTATATTTTTGATGGAGATGCTAATTGATATTAAAAAAACCAATGAACAATATCTAAATGAAATGTTCATTGGTTTATGGTTAGAGGTGACTTGCAATATATTTACTTGAAACGTATAGTTCATGTTCATTACAAATGGATAAAATCTCATTTAGTGTATGAGCATATGTCATCTCTTCAAAAAGTTTGTCTGTTTCGATTGGAACTTTCGTATATATTTCTGCGAGTGACTTTGATAAATGCAGATGATTTAAATTATTTGTTATTTTCTTCTGTTGAGCGGGAGTTAGTGATGATAAATTGTTCACTACATTTTCGACAGTTCCATGATTTTGAATCAATTTAATTGCCGTTTTTTCACCTATCCCTTTTACACCAGAATAGCCATCTGCAGTATCACCCATAAAAGCTTTAACATCTATTAATTGTTGAGGATTAAGCCCGTATTCATCAATGAAACGATCAAGCGTGTAACGTTGATAGATTGTAAAACCTTTTTTTATAAGCCAAACTTCTACATTATGATTAATGCATTGGAGTAAGTCTCGGTCTCCAGTAATGATATAAACTTCATGTTCTTGTGAATATGTTTCCGCTAAACTACCAATAATATCATCAGCTTCATAATTACGCTTACCAACATTTACAAAACCAAACTGATGGGATATTTCTTTAACATAATCAAATTGAGGTATAAGTTCATCAGGAGGTGCTGGGCGATTTTGTTTATAGCCATCATACATTTCATTTCTGAATGTTTCTTGCCCCATATCCCAACAAACTGCTACGTGAGTAGGTTCGATTTCCTTGATAGCGCTAAAAATATGTCTTACAAAACCTTGAATACCATTTGTAGGAATTCCTTTAGAATTGTACATAAATTGATTGTGTAAGCTTGTTGCATAAAAATGTCTAAATAATAAAGCCATTCCATCAACGAGCAATACTCTTTGAGGCATTTTTAATCCTTCTTTCTACTATAAAATATTGTCTAATTGTGTCGTTTTCAATTCTAGTTGTTGTATTAATGTGTCATCGATAGTGAATGAAAGTAACTCATCAATTTGTTGTTGAATGGATGTCTCCAACATTTGAAATTGATGTTCGGCAAGTTGAGTCATCTCATGGATATAATCATTTAATTGTCGGCGCAATGAGTTCAAATCATCTTGTAATAATTCAAGAGTTTGATTAGCTATGTGTACTTGTATATCCTTTTGTGACTTTGGATTAACTATTTTACGTTTAGTTAACTGTTTTGGTAGTGATTGCAACATTGAATTAAGTTCAATTTGAAGTAACGCCGTATCAACGAGTGATGGCTCAACATTAAATTTTGCATTTATAATAACATGAATCTGATTTAACTTTTTTATGACTGGTAGGATTTGTTCTTCTAGTTGTGAATTAAAATATTTTTTAATCCTTTCTGTGATAAGTGATTGCTCTAAGAATAAGCGTTGATGAATTTGATCTAAATATATTTTAGTTGAAATTTTCTTTTCCTCATTAAAGTCGTTATTTTGTGTCATCTGACTATTAAACACAGATTTAACCTCATCTAAAAGTTGTAGTTTTAACCGTTCATTTAGATGATATACTTGTTCTTCTACTTCATTGAAAGTACGTTGTGCAGTTGTATCAATCAACTCTTGATTTAATAGGGTTTGGTTTTTATAGTGATTTAATTTATGTTGTCTAGCTGATAATTTTGCGTTGTCATCGTGAAAATCTTTAATCATTTTTTTAAAGGAGTTATTCATTTGTTGCAATTGATAAGTCATCTGCTGCTCTAAAATTGTTCTAGATTCAACCTTTGCAAAGTATTGTATACTTTCTCTTAATTCATTTATGCCAATGTTATTCCCATTTAAACTTTGACGACTTGAAACACTATATATATCAGAGTGTAAGTTAACTTGCCCCAGTGCATCTGCAACATAATCCTCAACGGCTTGTATATCCTGTTTATCTTCAGCTAGGTCAACCGCATTAATTATCATTTTAAAAGCTTGATTTTCATTTAATTGATTCATATCTTTCATATGTTCGATAAAGGCTTTGTCGTTATCTGTAAATGAATGATTGAAGTAAGTTACATACAAAATAAGGTCAGAAGAAGTGAGAATTTGTTCAGTTTCATTCGTGTGTCTTTGATTATTGGAATGTAAACCCAGTGAATCAATAATGATTTTACCCTTAAGCCAATCTAAAGGTAGCTTAAGGTGTACAGTTTTCACGAAAGTGGCATACTCATCCTCGGCACTCCACTTTTTAATTTCTTCAAGCGATACTGTGTGTATAAGTGAATGTTCTAGCATTGACGTGTACATTTCATAATGTTTCTCAATTGCACTAATAAATGCAAGTTGGTTCTTTTCTAGTTTCGATTTTAACTTCTCTAAATCGCTCTCAATAAAGTTGTCTAAGGTGTTAAACGATATTTCATAAAATTCTAGTACATGATTAACTTCCTCTAGTAATTGCTCTTTAGATTTTAATGTGATTTGACTCTCTTTACCATATGATAATTCCGTCGTTGCCGCTGTTGTTGGATTAGGAGAACTAACTAAATAGTTATCACCTAGTAGAGCGTTGATTAAGCTACTTTTACCTGCGCTAAATGTACCAAAAACACCTACTTTTGTTATTTGATTATCGAGTCTCAGAATGGTATCGTAGATATCTTGTTTAGTGCGATCAAATAATGGTACATCTTTAACGATATCTAATGCACGCTTAATATCTTGATTAGATGTAACAAACTCTTTACGATGTTGTGTCTCATGTTTACGATGATAAGCAGTCGAATTTTCTTGTTTAAGTTCAAAATGAGTCTCTGTTCTTCCAATTAATTTATCTAAAGAATCGTCTAAATGTATATAGTAATGTTTGTAGTTGTGGGATGTAAGCGAATCCTTTAATGTGTTAAGTTCAATGTATCTATCATATTCATACCTATCTTCATTTTCATCATTCGATAATTCATTAACTTGTACATGATTGACAGCTTCTTCAAATAGTGGCGTTGACTCATTTTCTATTTTTTTATTCAAAGCTTTTATAACTTCATCTGAAAATGTTAAAACGTATGTGTTGCTAATGCTCGTTTGAGTTTGATATAGCTCTGATATAAGTGACGGAACGACGTCATAATCTTGATTTAGTATTTTTTCATTCACAGCATGTTTATTTATGAATCTAGTTAAAAATGACATATCTTCACGAAGTGGTTGTCGTACTTGTTGATTAACTTTCTCTTGCAATTGAGTGGTCGCCTCATTAAGTCGTTTGATTTGTTCTTCTTCTTTTTTCTTCTTTTTATTAAAAAATCCATTCACTTTAAAATCAGTTGCCATGCTTTCTAAATAATTCCGTAAAGATTCACGCATATCGTACGTCATGATATAAGCATTATCTAGTATATCTTTACGCTTCTGTTTTAAATAATTAAATAATTGATTAGAGTCATTGAGCAATTGTGCTTCTGCGCTGACTTCTTGATTTTGTTGAAATTGAATATATGCTTCCTCGAATTGTTCTTCATTAATTTGAAGGGTGTCAAGAATAGATTGCATTTCATTTTGAATGTATATGTATTGTGCATCGGTAATGAATTGAATTGTTCTATTAACATAGTCCTCTGTTGATTCACGATGTTGATCCATAAATACTAGAAAATTTGAAAGTTTGTCAATTTCATTCTGTGGATGATCAAACTTTGAAACGTAATAAGTATCTTGAAGTTTGATATCCCAGTCTTTGATTGATTTTTCGACTCTTGATTTAAAAGTTTCAAATGTAATTTCTTCTTCATTATGTTTATCAATCTGATTAATCACAAAAATAATTGGTATACCAGCTTCATTAATACGTTTCATAAATTTAAAGTTCAACGCTGATTGGACATGATTATAGTCTACTGTATAAAACAACAAGTTACTTGTATACATAAATTGCTCTGTACTCGACTGATGCGTTGCAACGTTAGAGTCAACACCTGGTGTATCTTGAAATGTAAACCCTAGATTAAATTTGTTTGATGGAAAATTAATTTCTATCGATTCTACATCGACATTTTGTCGATTCATTTGTTTAACATCGTTGTACGTTTTTAATTTTGTATATTGTTGTTGCGTAAGATTGGCAATGATTTCGTCTTCCTTGGCTACTGAAACGATAGCTGTATTGCTCGTTGTTGGTACTGGAGAACTTGGTAGTATATCTTGTTCTAATAACAAATTAATTAACGTTGATTTTCCAGCTGAGAAATGTCCTACAAATGTTGCGGTGTATTGATTTAAATAAACTTTTTTTATTACTTGATTAATGGTATTAATTAAAGGTCTGTTATTAGATTTTTCCAATTCTTTTTTTAATTTATATAAAGTATCTAATTGTTCATTTATTGCCATAAGTATTACCCCTTTAGTTCAGTGATAAATCACAGTATTTTTACTCGATTAAAGTAACAAAATCAGAATTCAAAATTATTTGAAAGGTAAATTAAATTTAAATGAAAAGTATCTGTAGCTAAATGATTATTGTGACTTTCATCAAAGATATTAAAAGTATAATAAATGAATTCTATCTTGTTTTTATAATTGAATGAAAGATAATCCCCTGTTTGAATTTAAGTAATATTGTACAATTTATTTTATGATAATTAGCAATAAATTCAAAAAAATAAGGCAGCCATGATGACTTGCCCTAAATTTAAGCTTATTTATCTATTTCAAATTCTATCATAATATTGATTGAAAACCCATGCATGTAGATACAAACTTTATACTAATTGAACCAAGCAGGTTTATTACCTTCTGTATTAGGTTTATTCACACCAATATTTTCTTTAGAGTGTAGTTCTGGGTTTTTGGCAATTTGTACTGCTAAAGATGCTACACTTTTACGTGATACTTCAGTACCTTTAAATGTTTCGTTCTTTGCTGTGATCTCATATACATTTTCATTTTTATCTGTAAGCCAGCCTGGACGTATTATGGTGTAATCTAAATCTGAATTTTCTATAATATCAGATGCTTTGCGGTAGCGATTCAATTTTTCGCCAAATTGTTCTTTATTCCATTGATTGAATGGTTCTGGTAGTTCATCATAAATACCAGGAGCTGCTACAAAAATCAGTCTCTTAACATTTTTGTTATCCATGGCTTTTACGATAGTTTCAGCTGGTTTATCAAGTGATCCCGATAAACTTGCAAAAACAACATCAACATTGTTTAAAGCACTTTCTAAATCCTCAATATTTTTAGCGTCTCCCTCATAAACTTTAATTCTATTAGAGGCGTAATCAGGTATACGATGCGCATTTCTCAAAAATAAATCAACATTAAATCTTGAGTTCTCTAGGAAAATTTTTGTCGCTTCGATAGATACTCTACCATTTGCGCCTACAATCAAAACAGTCTTCATATTTAAAAGCCCCTTTCTAATTAAAATATGATACATTTTTAGTATATGACTTATTTTTTAATAAAATTAAACACTCCTATTTAACTGTACTACAGTCAAGATAAGAGTGCGAATAAATAGTACTTGAATAATTACTATAATTACACAAGTATTATAAAATGTAAAATTTAATTTTTATTACTTTGCTTTTTACCCCAATACTGATAGTACGTACATTCAATATACCCGTTGAACAACTTTCGTCTTTTAGTCGCTTTTCGATTAACTAAGTATTCAAATTCTTTGTTACTTGTTAATATATAGGCCGATAAATGAGGATGTTGTTTCAAAAGTGTACCTATATAACGATACATTTCTTCAACTTCTTCACGATCTCCAATTCTTTCACCATACGGTGGATTGCCAACAAGTGCTACAGGCATGTCGGTATCAATAGACAAAGTATTCACATCTTTAACATTGAACTGTATGATATCTCCGAGACCAACTTCTTCTGCATTACGTTTTGCAATTTCAATCATTTCTGGATCAATATCAGAAGCATATACTTGTATGTCTTTATCATAGTCAGCTAATTGATCAGCTTCATCACGAAATTTGTCATAAATATTAGGTGGCATCATATTCCATTGTTCAGATACAAAATCCCTATTAAAACCAGGAGCAATATTTTGTGCAATAAGACATGCTTCAATAGCAATGGTGCCTGAACCACAGAAAGGATCAATTAAAGGTGTGTTACCATTCCAATTTGCTAAACGAATGAGGCTTGCTGCCAATGTTTCTTTAATGGGTGCTTCACCTTGAGCAATGCGATAACCTCGCTTGTTGAGTCCAGAACCAGCAGTATCAATGGTCAATAATACATTATCTTTTAATATTGCTACTTCTACAGGATATTTGGCGCCTGTTTCACTTAGCCATCCTTTTTCTTGATGAGCATGCTTAAGTCGTTCTACTATAGCCTTTTTAGTAATTGCTTGGCAGTCAGGTACACTGTATAATGTTGATTTTACACTCCGCCCTTGAACAGGGAAATTACCTTCTTTGTCAATTACGGTCTCCCATGGTAATGACTTTGTTTGCTCAAATAATTCGTCGAAAGTAGTAGCATTGAATCGACCCATTACAATTTTTATTCGGTCTGCGGTACGTAACCATAAGTTACATCTAACAATAGCACTTTCATCACCTTCAAAAAAGATACGACCGTTTTCTACTTGTGTATCGTAACCTAATTCTTGTATTTCTTTAGCTACAACTGCTTCTAATCCCATTGGACATACTGCTAATAATTGAAACATGACCGAGTCTCCTTTTAATTTATTGAATCAATATATGTATAATTTAATATTTATAAGTATTAATTAATTTAATTTTGAAGCGGAAAACCATAAATGTAAAGTGTATATTGTAATAAATTATTCTAAATCAATTATGATTTCAATTAAAAAAGCTCTCCATAAATGGGAGAGCTAAACTAGTGATGATATTTCTGTAAGCCATGTTCTGTTCCGTTGTACTCATAATGTGTACTAGTTACACTGGTACGTCGGTGGTAACCATCTGTCTACATATTTTTACTTTCGCGTAAAAATCGTCTCGTTTATACGTTGAATTCCGCTAAACAAGTGCTCCTACCCAATTTGGATTGCTCACTCGAGGGGTTTACCGCGTTCCACCTTTTATATTTCTATAAAAGCTACGTCACTGTGGCACTTTCAAACTATTCTAACCATATCAACTGACTTAGGTTATTTCATTGCCGTCAAATTAATGCCTTGATTTATTGTTTCATCAAGCACGAACACTACAATCATCTCAGATTGTGTGAGCATGGACTTTCCTCTATATTGCTATAGCGATTACCCGAAATATCACTTTTGAGATTATAACATAATTTTAAGTGTAAAGTCATAAAATTTATACGAAATAAGTAAAAATTTTATTTACCGAATACTGCTTTTTCAAGGTTTGAAATACGTTTTAAAATATCTACATTATTTGAAGCACTGCTTGAATTATTTGAAGAAAAGTTTTTATTGTCTTGTGGTCTTGATGTAGCAACACGTAATCTTAATTCCTCAAGTTCTTTTTTTAATTTGTGATTTTCTTCAGAAAGCTTTACTACTTCATTGTTCATATCCGCCATTTTTTGATAATCTGTAATGATATCATCTAAAAAAGCGTCTACTTCTTCTCTTCTATAGCCTCTTGCCATAGTTTTTTCGAAATCTTTTTCATAAATATCTTTCGCTGATAATTTTAATGAAACATCTGACATCTTTTTTTCCACCTCATTCGAAACTTTGATCTTGAGACCACTGCAAGTCGTTGATGAAGTCAGTGAGTTCATCAAACGTCACAATATCACAAGTATAGTTTGTTTTTTCCATAAATTCAACTAACATAGCCTTAAAGTATTTAGGGCTTGCCTCTTGTTCATCATCATAAATTAAAATAGTGTAATCGGTATGATCAAGCATGAATTGATCTGCTTGTTTAAATTGATAGGCACCCATATACTCAGTGTGATGAATGCTTTCAGTAAAATCGGCTTGTTGTATAATATTTGTATACTTAGCTTGATTCTTATCATTCCATCGTTGTGTATGACCTAGAAATGGTGTAATTATTCCTAGTTTAATATCTGGGAAGTCTTTTTTTAGTTCAATCACTACTTCAGCAGACCATAATTCTATACCCATTTGTCCTTGTATCAATACCCACTCTAAACCTTCATCTAAAAGATGTTTTAATTTATGAGCTATAAATTGCTTTAAATAATATACTTCTGGCGCATCGTCTTTATAGATATTCAGTTCAAAAGATTTATAGCCAGTAATATAAACAGTTTTAACCATTTTTTTCCTCACTAAACATAATTCGATAAAATATTTTTTAAATCGTACTGGGCACTTTTAAGTTTTTCGACAAATAATTTACGGCTCGTTCTAGGAAAATGACAATCTACAGAAAGCTTTTGTATATTTAATATCAATAGATCTAACTTTTGTTGGCTCATATATTGTGTTTCTGTAATGCTTTTTGAGTAAAAGTTGAGTGCCTCTAAATGATTATCAATATTTTTGACATAGGGTTCAACATCTTTATAAAAATCGAATGAACCGCCGTTAATTTTTACATGTTGATACCTATAATTCATTTCATCAATATCCTCTAACAATTGTTTAATGATTTGATACATTTAGATGCCTCCTACTTAATTAATTTAACATATTATAAATCGGAAAGTCATGGAAATATACATAGAGTAAAAAATTAGAAAATGATATTTTTGGTTTGTTAAATTCTATTAGTAATACTAAATAAAAAAATATAAAATTTATGGAATTTTATTAACTTGAAGATTACATTTATCTTTCATTTATGAAAGAAATCGTGACAGATTGGCATAAGCAAGTTAAAATAGTGATTGATGTATGTTTTCTTTGTGACATATACATTCAAATACGATAGTTTGTTTTAATTTTATAATTTTAAATAATCATTTAGTATAAAATAGGAACAAACTTGTGTGGTGAATTATGATGAATTATCCAAATGGTAAACCATACTCTAAAAATAAGCCTTTGGACGGACGTAAGAGTTCGCCATTTTCAAGTAATATTGAATATGGTGGACGAGGTATGACACTTGAGAAAGATATTGAACAATCGAATACTTTCTATCTTAAAAGTGGCATAGCAGTTATTCATAAAAAGCCGACTCCGGTTCAAATAGTTAATGTTCACTATCCGAAACGTAGTAAGGCTGTAATAAATGAGGCTTATTTTCGCACTCCTTCAACAACTGATTATAATGGTGTCTATAATGGATATTACATTGATTTTGAAGCTAAAGAAACTAAAAACAAAACTTCATTTCCACTCAATAATATTCATGCACATCAAGTAGAACATATGAAAAATACATATCATCAAAAAGGAATTGTCTTTTTAATGATACGTTTTAAATCACTTGATGAAGTGTATCTTTTACCCTATTCAAAATTTGAAAAATATTGGCACAGATACATTAATAATATTAAAAAGTCGATAACTGTTGAAGAAATTCGGAAAAATGGTTACCATATTCCTTATCAATATCAACCAAGATTGAATTACCTCAAGGCAGTTGATAAGTTGATATTAGATGAAAGTGAGGACCGCGTATGACGGAAAATAAAGGGTCTTCCCAACCTAAAAAGAACAACAATGGGAAGTCCAATGGAAAAAAGAATAGGAATGTAAAGAGAACGATTATTAAGATTATAGGTTTTATGATTATAGCCTTTTTCGTTCTATTGCTACTCGGTATTTTGTTGTTTGCTTATTATGCGTGGAAAGCTCCAGCATTTAGCGAATCAAAATTAGATGATCCAATTCCAGCAAAGATTTACGATAAAAACGGAGAACTTGTAAAAACACTTGATAACGGACAGCGACATGAACATGTGAATATCAAAGATGTTCCTAAAGACATGAAAAATGCTGTTTTAGCTACTGAAGATAACCGTTTCTACCAACATGGAGCATTAGATTACAAACGTTTATTTGGTGCCATTGGTAAAAACTTAACAGGTGGATTTGGTTCGCAAGGTGCGTCTACACTTACACAACAAGTTGTAAAAGACTCATTCTTGACACAACAAAAATCTATCGGTCGTAAAGCACAAGAAGCTTATCTTTCTTATAGATTAGAACAAGAGTACAGCAAAGATGAAATATTCCAAGTTTACATGAATAAGATTTATTATTCGGATGGCGTTACTGGAATTAAGGCCGCCGCTAAATATTACTTCAACAAAGATATGAAGGATTTAAATTTAGCTGAAGAAGCTTATCTAGCTGGTTTACCTCAAGTTCCTAACCTTTACAACATTTACAACAATCCTAAGGAAGCTAATAATCGTAAAGATACTGTGCTTTATCTTATGCATAAACATAACCGTATTAATGATAAACAATATGCGGATGCTAAGAAGATTGATCTTAAAGCTAACTTAGTTGAACGTACTAAAAAAGAACGTCAAGTCACTGGAAATGAAAAAAATCCTGAGTATGATTCTTACGTTAATTTCGTTCAATCTGAATTAATGAATAACAAGTACTTTAAGGATAAAAATTTAGGTTCAGTTCTTCAAAGTGGTATAAAAATTTATACTAATATGGATAAAGATGTTCAACAAACGTTACAAGATCGAATTAACAATGGTTCTTTCTACAAGAATGAAGACCAACAAGTTGGTGCAACAATTCTAGATAGTAAAACTGGTGGATTAGTTGCGATCTCAGGTGGACGTAATTATAAAAATGTTGTTGAAAGAAACCAAGCTACTGACCCTCACCCTACTGGTTCATCATTAAAACCTTTCTTAGCTTATGGACCTGCAATAGAAAATATGAAGTGGTCAACAAATCATGCGGTTCAAGACGAATCATCATATTGGGTAGATGGTTCTCAATTCAAGAACTATGATACTAAGAGTCATGGAACAGTATCTATCTATGATGCATTGCGTCAAAGTTTCAATATTCCAGCTTTAAAAACTTGGCAACAAGTTAAAAGTCAAGCTGGTAATGATGCACCTCAGAAATTTGCATCTAAATTAGGATTGGATTATAGTGGCAAAATTGGACCTTCAGAAGTATTAGGTGGATCTTCATCAGAATTCTCACCTACTCAACTAGCTTCCGCTTTTGCAGCAATAGCAAATGGTGGTACTTATAATAACGCGCATTCAATACAAAAAGTTGTTACTCATGAAGGAGATACAATTGAGTATGAACATACGAGTCACAAAGCTATGAAAGACTATACATCATATATGTTAGCTGAAATTCTTAAAGGTACATTTAAAGCATATGGTTCGGCTTATGGACATGGTGTGTCAGGCGTAAACATGGGTGCGAAAACTGGTACTGGTACGTATGGACAAGAAATATACGAAAAGTATAATTTACCTGATAATGCTGCCAAAGATGTTTGGATCAATGGTTTCAGTCCAGAATATACTATGTCGGTATGGATGGGCTTCAATAAGGTTAAACAATACGGAACAAATTCATTTATCGGTCATTCAGAACAAGAGTATCCACAATACTTGTATGAAGATGTAATGTCTAGTATCTCATCTAAAGATGGTGAAGATTTCAAAAAGCCTAATGATGTACAAGGAAGTTCACCGGACAGTCTATCTGTATCAGGTCATTCTGATAATAATACTACTAACCGTAGTGTTCATGGAAGTAGCGATACATCTTCTTCATCAAATGGTGGCTCTAACTCAGCATCAAGTGGAAACAGCTCGAATAGTTCAAATGGTGCCAGTCAAGGTAACTCGGGCAATACATTTACACGTCTATTCAATTTAAACTCTATATTCGATTATAAAGTTTCATAAATAATTAAAATTAAAGCTCCAATTTCAAGAAAATGAAATTGGAGCTTTTTCTGTCCTAGAAAAGTAAATTTAGCATGTGCAGTAATAATCTGAGTTCTCTAGTTATTAATTAATTTGATTAACTACATCGAATGTGAATTATAAATGTTGATATAGGTATAAAATAGAATAATTAAAATTAAATTTATTTTTGTTGACGTTGCTTTCTAATTAGATAAGATGCATTCATTTTTATTAATTCTGATTTCAATGTTTTCATTTGACGATAGCCCATAAAATGGTGTTTACGTGCAACCATATAATGATAGCGTTCATCAAAATTCATTGGAACCACTGGATATGTATCGAGTTGATTAAAATGAATTTCATCTATGTTATTTATTTGTTTAAAATAGTTAATGATTAAATCGAAATAAGTATCTAAAAGTTCCCTAGCTTCTGGTGTTTTGAGTTGTTTATTACTTGCTAGTTGATCAAGTTGGTCTTCTATATGATTGAAATCCTGTTTTTCAATCATATCATCACGCCTCCTTTATCTTTGCTTTATGTCGTTTTTGCCCTTCTCTACAATCATTTAACAATGGACATATCTCACATTTAGGTTTTCTAGCAAGACAATGATATCTCCCAAAAAATATTAATTGATGATGGCTTTTATTCCATCTATCTCTTGGGATAATATCACATAATCGATCTTCTACTTGTCTTACATTATCTTTCCAACGATTAATTCCCAAACGTTTAGAAACTCTCTCAACATGAGTGTCGACAGCTAAAGAAGGTTCTCCAAATGCAACACTCATTACAACATTTGCTGTTTTACGTCCCACTCCAGCTAGACTCTCTAATTCTTTATGTGTTTGTGGGATTTGACCATTAAATTGTTCAATTAAAGAGTGACATAATTTTTTTATATTTTTGGCTTTATTGCGATATAATCCAATAGAGCGTATATCATTTTGTAATTCTTCATCACTCACATTTAAATAATCTTCGGGTGTTCGATATTTTCTAAATAATGATTGCGTAACACGATTGACTAGATTATCAGTACACTGTGCTGATAATAATACAGCTATTGTAAGATCAAATGCATTTCTATGGTTTAACTCACATTCTGCATTAGGAAACATATCCGCTATAACATCAATCATTTGTAATGCTTTTTTCTTACTTATCATTAGGATTCTCTCCATTCAACCAGTCAAATTTAGGCACCTTTTTAACAACATGCTTCATTTTTGGTTTGTTAAACTGTTCTCTTATTTTCTTTGAATCGTCAACTGTTTTCACATTATTCTTTTTCCAATTTAATAAAATACGATCAATATATTTAAAACTAAGTTTATTTTGGCTAAGTGCCTCATCAAGAGCGGCTTGTATAACTGATAAGTCATGGTGATCGACATCAATCCACTGATTTAATGTTTCAATTTCATACGGCGATAGTGGTCTGCCGAACGATTGCTCAACTAACTGAAACAATTGCTTAAATTGCTCTTTTTTATCTTGTTCCTCATGTTTTAAGTATTGATGTTTTAATAATTGATTTAATTTGTGATAGAAGGGATCTAAATTCATGTATTCAGTGAATTTACCTTCTTCGTCTTTATTAACATTGAGTTCTAATAATTCTCTTTGAATTAAGTTTTGTATTACGGAAGTAATTTGACGAGGTTCCATAGTTGATCCTTTTTGAAGAAACTCAATAGAAGGTTGCTTATTAGAAGTTTCAGATGCATATAAAAGTTTTATCAAAATAACTAAATCTTGTTCATCCAAACCTAACTCTGAATAATGATCAAACAATTCTCGTCTTATAACAACAGGTCTTGTTTTTAATTGAATTAGATCCATAATATTACTACCTCCTATTTAAAATGAACGCCCAGCCTTAAAATGACTGGACGTTTCAAAAATGGTATTTTGAACATAAATACGAATAATCAATTATGGATATAAGCGATTAAGTAAACGTGGGAATGGAGATGTTTCACGAACATGTTCAACTCCAGAAATCCAAGCTACTGTTCGCTCCAAGCCTAAGCCAAAACCACTATGTGGTACGCTACCATAACGACGTAAATCTAAATAATAGCTATAACTTTCTTCATCCAATTCGTGCTCATTAATGCGTTGTTCTAATAATTCTAAATCATTAATACGTTCGGAACCACCAATAATTTCACCGTAACCTTCAGGCGCAATTAAATCAGCACATAATACTGTATCTTCATTATCCGGATTTGGTTGCATATAGAATGGTTTAATTTTAGTTGGATAATTTGTAATGAATACTGGTAAATCATAGTGATTAGCGATTGCTGTTTCATGTGGTGCACCAAAGTCTTCACCCCATTCAATATCATCGAATCCCTCTTTTTTCAAGAATTCGATAGCATCATCATAAGAAATTCTAGGGAAAGGTGTAGCAACTTTTTCTAGTTTAGTTGTATCTCTATCTAAAGCTTTGAGTTCTAATTGGCAATGATTTAAAACAGATTGAACAATGTGAGACACATACTGTTCTTGTATTTCTAAGCTTTCTGCATGATTTGTAAAGGCCATTTCTGGTTCAATCATCCAGAATTCAATTAAATGGCGACGTGTTTTAGATTTTTCTGCACGAAAAGTTGGGCCGAATGAAAAAACACGTCCGTGAGCCATTGCGGCTGCTTCCATATACAATTGCCCACTTTGTGATAAAAATGCATCTTCATCGAAATATTTTGTATGGAATAACTCACTTGTTCCCTCTGGTGCACTTGCTGTTAAAATAGGTGGATCAATTTTAGTGAAGCCATTTTCATTGAAAAACTCATATGTTGCACGGATGATTTCATTTCTTATTTTCATGACAGCATGTTGTTTTTTTGAACGTAACCATAAGTGACGATGATCCATTAAAAATTCTGTTCCATGATTTTTTGGTGTAATAGGATAATCATGTGCTTCATGTACAATTTCGATTGATTTAACTTGCATTTCGTAGCCTAAATCAGAACGATTATCTTCTGTAATCGTTCCTGTGATATATAAAGATGATTCTTGAGTAATATCTTTTGCTAGTTGAAATGTTTCTTCATCTACTTCAGATTTTACTACTACTCCTTGCATAAATCCTGTACCATCGCGTAATTGTAAGAACGCTATTTTACCACTTGAACGTTTATTAGTTAACCAAGCACCAATTGTTACTTCTTGGTTAAGATGTTTTTTCGCTTGTTTAATCGTAGTCTTCATAACCAAACTCCTATATTTTTCTTTTTAAATACTCATTTATTTTAACAAAATATGTCTTTAACTTCTACAAGTTGAGTAACTGGAATCATACGATATGATTTATTATAGATTTCTAAAAAGCTAGCTTTTACTCTCATTATCAATAGACTTCTGTATTTGATTCAATAATTTATTAAACTGTTTAATGTTACCTTTTCGCTGTTTAAAATGTTCTAGTGATTGAGCAAAAAAGTTTTTATATGTGCTATTTATCAGTCGATCATCAAATGACACAATAAGTCCTTTGTCGTCTTCGTGTCGAATAAGACGTCCAAGACCTTGTCTAAACCTAGTCACAGCATCAGGTAATACATAATCTTTGAAAGTTGATGTGAATTCAGAGTCCATGAGCCAGTATTTAATATTATGTTTATTCATAAATGGTAGTTTAGCTATCATTACACATTTAAGGCCATTGGCTTGAAAATCAAAACCTTCAAAAAATGTTGATGTTCCAAGAAGTATTGATTTATCAAAGTTATTAAACTGTTGAACAATTTTATAATTTTGGTTTTGCTGTTGGGTTAAAATGACATAATCTTCTAATTCAGGTAATTCATTTAACAAATCTTGAACCATATGCATCATTTTATAGCTTGTAAATAAG
This sequence comes from Staphylococcus sp. MSU001, assembly GCF_052976705.1. Taxonomy (NCBI): domain Bacteria; kingdom Bacillati; phylum Bacillota; class Bacilli; order Caryophanales; family Staphylococcaceae; genus Staphylococcus; species Staphylococcus sp. MSU001. The sequence goes on along the minus strand of NZ_JBRIKK010000001.1, from coordinate 121,981 downwards.
ACAAGACATTTTGACTGTGTTACTGTAATGTATTCAACAATATAGTCAACAATTGAAGCTACATAATCGTCTAAATTTTTATAATTGTACGTTTCAACATCATTGGGCACAAAAACATTTGTATGATTGGATGATGTTAAAGGTGTTGAAATTTCAAATGTATTAAAGTCTATGTCTTCATTAAACCAATTTTGAAATGCTTTAAATGAGTGATTGAAAGCTAATGTGCCTGATATAAATGTAAGAGACTTAAATTTTTCAAGTACTTGTTTCGTCAGGATATCCTTAACATCATAATCCTTGACTAAGAGTCGGATTGTTGATTTTTGTGCTAAATTTTTAATTGAAATAAAGCTAGTATGGTGATTTTTTATACTTTGTTCGATAAGTTTAAATTTGTCATGTAAGTATAATAATTGTTTCCGTATGGACTTGATTGTTTTGTGATTCATTCCGTTAAATATTTCTATTGTTTTATTTAATTTATCTATGATTGAACGTAAATCTTTTAAAATCTCACTCGTTTCAAACTCATAAACGTAATGATACTTATGAATGTCATCATCATAAACGTCTGATGTTTGAATAATGTTATAAATTGTAGTGAATAGTTGCTCATTTAAATCATGTAACTCATTGATATTTATTTTTAGACCAAAAACGTCTATAGGTGCAATATCTAGTTTCTCTAAAATACGTTGTTGCTCAAGTTTGTCTACTGCTTTAAGTAGTTTTTCATTTTCATTTTTGCCAATAAGTCCTAATTGATATTTAACATCTGAATAATTTAAATCATTGGTAACTTGATTTAGCGCATAGTCAGGCAATCTATGTGCTTCATCGATGATGCAATCATCAAATAGTTGATATATAGTGTTTTCACTGTCTGAATGAATTAAATGCGCATGATTAGTGATACCAATTTGTATGTTTTGAGCATTCCTTTTTATATAATTGTAATAATGGATATCATGACGAACTGGAACGTATGTTTCAATTTTTTGGTCAACATACATTTTTTGTCCACCTTTAAGATTTAATTCTTGTATGTCCCCAGTATTTGTTTCAGTTATCCAAATAAGTAACTGCATTTTAAGAATATTTACTTCATAATTACTTGTATCATCTTTAAGAATTTGGCTGATAAGACCAAGAGATATATAATCATTTTTACTTTTGATTAATGACGCGTTAATTTTAAAATCTAAAACTTCATTGAGTAATGGTATGTCTTTTTCTAATAGCTGACTTTGTAATAATTTTGTATTTGTTGAAATCATTACATGACGACCGGTTTCAATATTATACATTGTTGCTGCAAGCAGATAAGCAAGAGACTTTCCACTACCTAAAGGTGCTTCAATCATTGCTTTATCACTATGCATCAACTGATCAAGTATAATTTCGGCTAGGTATAACTGTTGTGGCCGATATGTAAGATTTAAAGATTGAGTAACATTTTTATATAAATCTTTTAAGGTACCATCAAAATTGACAGCCGGTTTTTTTAAATCAATTTGTTTACGGTAAATAATTTGTTCAAATTGTTCAAATTGGTTGTTAGGCGGTTTAGTTTGATAATTTCTAACCATTTCAAACAAAATATGATAAAGATCATACTTGAGATTTTTACTTAAATAGTACAGTTGTTTTTGAGTATCTAAATGCAATTGCTCGAACTTCTCAAAAGCTTTAATCATCAATTTAGCAGTTGTTGTTGCATCTTCATCTGCTCTATGTGCATTATTTAACGGGATATGATGTGATTCAGCCAATGCGCTTAACTGGTAGCTTTTGTCTGTAGGGAATGCGATTTTAAACAATTCTAAAGTATCCATGACTCTTTTAGGTTTAAATTGAATATTACATTTTTCAAAAGCTTTTTTTATAAAATTAAGATCGAATGAGATATTATGTGCAACAAAAACACAGTCTTTGATAAGTCGATAAATGTCATCTGCGACCTCATTAAAATAAGGTGCCTGTACCAACATTTCTTCTTCTATAGAAGTTAAGGCTTGGATAAACGGTGGAATTTCTAAATCGGTACGTATCATTGAATGGTATGTATCAATGACTTGATTCTGACGTACAAATGTAATGCCAATTTGAATGATTTCATCATAATCCAGTTGATTTCCAGTTGTTTCTAAATCCACAACTGCAAATGTTGCTATTCCCATAATGTCCGCTCCTCATTTTTGTGTTTATAAATCTATATCTGCACTCATAAGTCGATGTAATTGACCTTCTTCATCTTTAACTATAAGGAATCCATCTGAATCAATATCTATGGCTTCCCCCAAAAATTGATGATCATTTTCAGTGAATTTAAGTTGACGATGCCATATATTTGTAGCGTGAATATATTCTTCTCGAATTGACTCAAAAGTTTGATGTAAAAATTGATCAAATCGATGTATAATTTGAGTTAATAATGTAGTTAAAAAAGTATATCTATTAATTTTACTATCGGAATGCATACGTATACTTGTTGCTTTATCTTTAATATCCTCATCAAAATCACTTTCAACATGATTCATATTTATACCTATACCACAAATTATTGCTTCTATTGCATCATAGTTAGCAACCATTTCAGTTAAAAATCCGCAAATTTTTTTATTACCAATATATATATCATTTGGCCATTTAATTGTTACACGTTCGTTCGAAAATTGTTGAATTGCATCTCTAATACCTAAAGCAATAAATAAATTAAATTTAGGTATCATAGAAAAAGGTACGTCAGGTCTTAGTACAAGTGACATCCACAACCCTTTTCCTTTAGATGATTCCCAATTACGATTGAATCTACCTCGACCTTCTGTTTGTTCATCGCTCAAGATTAAAAATGTATCATTATTTCCAACGAGTGCTCTCTTTGCTTTTAATTGTGTTGAATCTACAGTGTGATAAACTTCTAGATGATTAAAAAGACCAAGTTCATCAAGAATGGGTTTTACAATACCGCTATACCACTGATCAGGTAATGAATTCAGTTGATGGCCTTTGTGGTTTATTGACTCGATATCACAACCATCTTCTTTTAATAGGTCAATAACTTTTTTGACACCTGCCCTAGAAATATTGAGTTGATTGGCAATATATTGCCCTGATATGTAATTTGATTGATGTTCATACAACATTCTAATGACATCTTGACTATATTTTGACATGTGCATCCACCCATTCTAATATTTCTTCTTTAGTGTTGGCTATTTGATTTGATATGACTGCGATTTCTATTTCTCTAAGTGTATCTTTTAGCCATGGTCCTGAATTTTTATTCGTATGATTGAGTATATCTTTACCATTTATTGCCAATTCTTTTCTGCAATGGATAGGTAATTTTTTATTTGCTTCGCGAACACTTATTTCATTAATGATTAAATGATTGGCTGTTGTAAGCCCATTTTGTTTAAGCAAATGATGTAATGATAATAGGATTTCAATATCTTTTAAATTGTAATCATATACTAATGTTATTAAAGATTGCTTTGACTGTATCTTAGGCAATGTTTGGATGAGTGTAATCCATTTTTTGATAGTTGCTTTTTCTTGATTGCTAATTTTCAAGGAGCTTAATTGTACATCTTTTGGTTGTTGGACGATTAAGATTGCAATCCAAAGTTCAAATGTGATGGGCTCATCTATATGAAGATGAGACATCTCAAATGATTTGAAAAAAGGTATATAATTAAATGCTTTCATGTTTTGCATGACTTCAAAGCTTTGTTTAACATTGTTTCCCATGATAAGCTTTTTAAGCTCTACTACTACACGTTCAACGGATAAATATTGTATATCTGAAATATGAGAAGACATTGCATGTAATGTGTCTGAATCAATTTGAAAATTAAGTTGTGATTGAAAACGTAACCCTCTAATGATACGAAGCGCGTCTTCTGAGAACCTTTCACTTGGTACACCAACAGTACGAATTACTCGATTTTTTATATCTTGTTGACCATTAAAATAATCATACAACTGGTAATTTAGATCCATTGCTATAGCATTCATTGTAAAATCTCTACGTTGAACATCTTGATATAAATCTCTTACAAAATACACTTCACTGGGCCTACGATGATTGATGTATTCATCTTCAGATCTAAATGTAGTGATTTCATAATTGTCATTTTGAAAGACCACGTTGATCGTACCGTGTTCTTTACCCACTGGTATGGTTTTGTCGAATATAGATTCTATTTCGTCAGGCATTGCACTGGTGGTAATATCAACATCATGTATAGGTCGTTGCATGATGTAATCACGTACTGATCCACCAACGAAATAAGCTTTAAAACCTTTATTTTGAATTTTTTTTAAAATAGGTTTTGCTTGTTCAAATATTTCATGACTCATTGCTGTTCTCACCTTGTTCTAGCATCTTTCGATAATAGTTTTCATATTGGTCAGTAATTAAATCTGAACTAAATCTTGCTTCAATATCTTTCAGCATTTGGAATTGCATTTTTTGATATAATTCTGGATTTGATAAAAGTTTAATAGCATACTTTGCAGCTTGTGTACTATCTCCTATATCTACTATAAATCCAGTTTCTTCGTGTCTGATGACCTCTTTAATACCACCTGCACGACTCCCTATAGGTAAGACGCCTGTTTTCATTGCTTCTAAGAGAGTTAATCCAAAACTTTCTTTCTCACTTAAGAGCAATACTAAATCAGATAGTTGGTAGAATGCGCTTACGTCATTTTGTTTGCCTAAAAAGAGTACGTGTGCTTCCACATCGAGCTCTCGTGCTTTATGTCGCATATCGATTAATTCTGGGCCATCTCCTAAAAGTATCAACTTGGACGGTATACTCTCATGAACTTTTGCAAATGTCTCAATCACTGTATCAATGCGTTTTACTTTTCTGAAATTAGAAACATGTATCAGTACCTTTTCTTCAGAAGAGATACCATAACAATCTTTTAATTCTTCATTATGACGAGTTGGGAATTCATTTTCCCGTACAAAATTATATATAGGGATGATTTCCTTTTGAGTATTGATAATTTCATAAGTTTGCTGTGCTAGTGAATGACTAACACTTGTCACAATATCACTTTGTTCTATGCCAAATTTTATCGCGTTTTGTAAAGTATGGTCATAACCTAACACTGTTATATCAGTGCCATGTAGTGTTGTCATAATTTTGACGTCTTTACCTGACATTTGTTTAGCTAATATACCACATACAGCGTGAGGTACAGCATAATGCATATGCAATATGTCTAAATCATATTCTTGTATAACGTCAGAAATTTTTGTACTTAATGTAATATCGTATGGTGGATATTGGAATACGGCATATTGATTGACTTCAACTTGGTGGAACGTCATGTTAGGTAAAGGTTTGCGTATTCTAAAGGGTATATTTGAGGTAATAAAGTGAACTTCATGGCCACGTTCTGCCATTTTAATACCGAGTTCTGTAGCAATAATGCCAGAACCACCCATGGACGGGTAACATGTTATACCGATTTTCATTTGTGCCCATCCTTTCTTAAATTATTTTCTTTCAAAGCGATTTTTATCTCTTGTATTAAACTTATTCATCGTGTCATTAAAGCTTTCTGTCATATCTATGTTCAGAGAGTTTGCAATACACAGTAAAACAAATAAATTGTCTCCCAATTCAGCTTTAATTGTATTATCTTCTTCAGTATCTTTCTTTTTTTTCTCTCCAAAATGATGGTTTATTTCGCGTGCTAATTCTCCAACTTCTTCTGTCATTCTTGCAAGATTAGCAAGTGGTGAAAAATAACCAGCTTTAAATTGACTGATATAGTCATCAACTTCTTGTTGCATTTGCTCCATAGATTTCATATGAAAGTACTCCTTTATCGCTATTCTTATATAGTATATTACAAAATAAAGTGACTTGCATTTCAAGTGCAATGTTTAATATGTATTAAAAGATAGGCTTTTGTCACGTATTCAAATAAAAAAGGTAACCATTACAAATCAATTGTAATGATTACCAGGAACTGCGTTGTTATATATGATTAATCACTTGATCTTGCAATTAATATAATACGAGCAAGTTCAGCTAATGCAACTGCAGTAGATGCCACATATGTCATTGCTGCTGCAGATAAAACTTTTTTCGCGTGTTTGTATTCTTTCTCATTAACGATATTTAAAGCCGTTATTTGTTTCATCGCTCTTGAACTAGCGTTAAACTCAACAGGTAATGTCACGATAGAGAATAAAACTGCAAGTGACATTAAACCAGCACCAACCCATAGAACTGTAGAGCCAAAGACACTACCGAGAGCTGTTAAAACAATACCTACCATAATAATAATGTAGCTTAAAGAACTACCAATATTAGCTAATGGTACTAATGCTGTTCTAAATCTTAATGGTGCGTAACCTTGCTGATGTTGAATTGCATGTCCTACTTCATGGGCTGCAATTGCAGTACCAGCAACTGATGGTCTATCGTAGTTTGCAGGAGATAAACAAACAACTTTTTTATTTGGGTCATAGTGATCAGTTAAGAAGCCTTCGCCTTTAACGACGTCAACATCGTAAATGCCATTAGAATGTAAAATTTCTTCAGCTACTTCACGACCAGTTTTACCACTTGTGGATCTCACTTGTGAGTATTTTTCATAATTAGATTTAACTTTATGTTGAGCCCACATTGGAATGACCATTAATATTACGAAATATATAATCATTGATATTAAAGACATTAAACTCACTCTCCTTTATTTTCATTTTACTGTCAAATTTATCTTTAATCAAATGTTTTAACTTTCAACCACTTTTGTAATTTTAAAAATAAAATATACGATATGATAGTGAGACTATAAGCCAACACCCCTACTTCAATTAAATGTTTGGCGATAAAATTATAGTATGGATATTGTCCGTATATGTAATCTATTACGTCATTGACAGTCACCCATATGAAAGTCATCAATCCAGCCAACTTAGATATTTTAAAACGAGGATAAAAATAGATAGCTTCTAACATCATAATTGCGTGAGATATGAGCAACATAAGTCCGTTTATAGCAACATCATTCATTTTTATGAACATCAAAATATTCATAATTACAGCCCAACTACCATATTTAAATAGAGTTATAAAAGCTAAAGCGTCAATCAGTGCATTACGCTTATTAAATAGTATGAGTAATAATGATAAACATAAAAATAATGTAGCAGTGGGACTATCTGGAACAAATAATATAAAATAATTTGGCGTGTTAGCTAATTGACTACTATACCAATGATAACCGTATATCGTACCAAATATATTGCAAACTAAAATAAAAGAAATCAACCATTTTTGATAAAGTGAAGTTTCCCAAAGCCATTGATTCATCTTAGTATGGGCTACCTATCATTTAAAGTTGATTGAATATCTTTTGATTTTAACACATTAAGTATTTGTGTGAGTTGATAAAAATAATCAGGTTCATTCATTTGTAAACTTAAATCAATATTATTTTGTAAGGTTTGAATAATAGTTGTTTGTTTTCTTTTATCCATAGAAATTGAATACAAGTCTTGTACATAAGATGAATAACTAGGTGAATGAATGAGCTGCATTAATATTAAATCATCTAAGCGAGGTTCTCGCGCGTGACAATGAGCAAAATGTATTTGTATATCTAATCTTAATGTATGATTTGCAATATAATTAAAAATTTGATTTGTATTAATATAAGCTTTATTATCCTTGCTCAATTGAATTGCAGAAGCAGTTGTATCCACTTCTGCAATTTCTAAGGTATAATGATTATTGATTTTACTATTTACGAAATGTACATTATTTAGCTTATCTTGATTTGCCTTTAAATAATTTAATACCCACACAGTAATTCTTGATTTAAAACGATAGTTAAACAGAATATATTCTATAAAATTTTGTTTGATACGAATAAGAGAATCATTCATTTAAGTCACCAACTTACATTTGCAATCTCATTGACTCATCATGCCAATTTTCATTGCTTGGATCAATTTCTAATAATTGATTTAAAATCAAAAGTGCTTTTTCTTTCTGACCAATTTCTAATAAATAGAAGTAATAATCGCTTAAAAATTCAACTTGAGTTTGTAATGTTGGATATGCTAATTCAAAGAAATGTTGCGCTTCTTTATCTCGTTCTTCTTGACCGTATGCATATGCTAAATGCCACATGAAAATAGGATCTAAATCTTCTTCGTCTACATAAGTCAACAATTGTATAATTGATTCATAGTCTTCTTCATTACGATATAAATCACTTAAAATCAACAATGGTTCATGATATGCATTATCGACCTCTAAGGCTTGTTTTAACAATTCTACACCTTCATTTGCATCTCCATGCTCTATTTCTAAGCTACCTGTAGAAACCATTAATTCTTTGTGAAACTGACTTAAACGTAATCCTTCCTTACCAGTTTCTATAGCATCAGGATAATTTTTTTCATTTTCAAATAGAGATTGAAGATAAAAATATCCTTGTATAAAATCAGGATCTTTTGAAAGTAATGTTTGCATAATTTTAATTGCTTCTTGCGTTAAATCGTTTTTTTCATAGGCAATTGATTTTTTAAAGTAATCTTCAGAATTCATCTCTTCTTCACTAATTTCATCAAATAAGCTAATAGCATCTGAATAATTACCACTTTGTAAACTACAATCTGCCATTCGCGAGAAAAGATTTACTCCATTCACTTCATATTCACCTGTTTCCAATACTGTTTCATACTCTCTTGTAGCTCGTAAGTATTGCCCATCGTAGTATAATAGCTCTGCTAAGGCGAAGTGAATAATTGGATCATTAGGTTCAAGATCTAATGCTTCTTGCAATTTGTCAATTGCTACTTCTAACATATTAATTTGTTGATATAAATCGGCTTCAAGCATCAATTTTTCGGTAGATGGTTCTACTTGTGCTAAATATTCAAGTGCTTCGTCAGTTTGATTTTCAGACATGAGACCTTCGATAAAGTAAATGAGTAACTCACTTTCATCTGGGTATTTATGATACAACGTTCTAAAAACTTCTAACCCTTGAGGTGTAAGACCGAAATTATATAAAGTTTCACCAAGTATAAATAGCGCATCATCATTGTTTGAACTCAATGCCTCATTTACTCGAGAATCTAAGTTTTCTATTTTTTGTAGATTGATATCGTCTATAAGTTTATAGATATCTTCCATTTTTTATTTTCCCTCATTTTCTAAAAGCTTTAGTTTAGGTAAAAAACCTGGGAAGGAAACATTAACAGCGTCAAATTGCTCTATTTTGAGTGGTTCTGAACTAAGTAGTGAAGCTACAGCTAACATCATTCCTATGCGATGATCTGTTTGACTATCTACAGTTGCATTTGATCTAAACTCTGATGGATGTATAATAAGTCCATCATGTGTGGGTTGTAAATTAAAACCAAGTAAATTTAGCATGTCTGCAGTAGTATCTATACGATTTGTTTCCTTCACTTTTAATTCTTCGGCGTCTTTGATAATACAAGAATTTGAAGCTTGTGTGCAAAGTAATGCAATAACTGGCAATTCATCGATAGCTCTTGGAACTAAGTCGCCTTTAATTGTAACAGCATTCAAGTTCGGTGTATATGTTACATGTATTGATGCAGTTGGTTCTGCACCTTTGCTTACATTACTTAATTCAATGTTTCCTCCCATTTGTTTAACGATGTCTATGATACCTGAACGAGTGGGATTAATGCCAACATTATGAATTGTAATGTCACTACCGGGCGTAATTAGAGCTGCGACTATGAAAAATGCAGCAGATGAGATATCTCCTGGAACATGAAAATCTCTAGGCTGTATACGTTCAATTGCATAAGGTATGGTTTGGATTGTGTTACCTTGAATTGATATAGGAATATTAAAGTGTTCAAACAATGTTTCTGTATGATTTCTACTAACATCAATTTCTGTAAGTGTCGTTGCTTCTTTTGAAAATAGGCTAGCAAGTAAAATAGCACTTTTAACTTGTGCACTTGCAACTTCCATTTGATAATTTATACCTTTAATGGTTGAAGGCTTAATAATAAGCGGTGTGTAATTATTATCAATTCCAGATATATTAGCGTTCATTTTCAGCAGAGGTTTCATCACTCTATCCATGGGTCTTTTGCCTATAGATACATCACCAGATAACACACTTTCAATACCTAATCCGCTTAAAAGACCAGCAAGTAATCGTGTAGTAGTACCAGAATTACCAGTATAGAGAACTTGGTGTGGTGTTGTGAAATTTCGATATCCTGGTGAATTGATTATGATAGAATTGTCCTGCTCTTCAATTGTTACACCCAATTGTTTAAAGATATCCATAGTACGTCGACAATCTTCTCCCAATAATGGTTCATAAATGGTTGATATACCTTTAGCTAATGAAGCTAACATAATAGCGCGGTGTGTCATCGATTTATCACCAGGTACTTCTATTTCACCTTTGAGTGGTCCATTAATATTAATTATTTCACTGTTATTCATTTGATTCACCTACTTAAAATAAGATTGTAATTCCTCGAAAGCTGATAAAAGCTTATCCTTATCAACATGAGTGACAACTGGTTTCCCTAAATTTTTAAGTAAGACCATTTGAATACCATTGTAATCATTTTTTTTATCTAGAAGCATAAAATGGTATGTATCTTCAAAATGAAGTTGTTTGATGATAGATAATGGATATTTAAGTTTTTTCATATAATTAATATAGTGTTGAATGTTATAATTTGACTCGAATAAGTGATTCGCAACAATAAATTGATAAAGAATACCAATCATAACTGCATGACCATGAGGAATTTTATGCTCATATTCAATTGCATGACCAAATGTATGACCAAGATTAAGAAACTTTCTTTTACCTTTTTCTTTCTCATCTTCAACAACAATATTTAGTTTTGTTTTTATACCCTCAAATAAATAATAATCTAGATTTTTTAACGCTTGTAAATTTTTATTTGAGGAAAAATTAGATTCGATATTTTTTGTTGAATCCTCGCCGTTTAATAAAGCGTGCTTATAGACCTCAGCATACCCACTTAGTATTTCAGAATATGGAAGAGTTTCTAAAAAATCTAAATCATAAATGACAGCTTTGGGTCGATAAAAAGCACCAATTAAATTTTTACCATGCTCAGAATTAATTCCAACTTTACCACCTACACTTGAATCGTGGGCTAAAATAGTTGTCGGTACTTGGACAAATGATACGCCTCTAAGTAAAGTTGCAGCAATAAACCCTGCGAAATCTCCTGTAGCACCACCACCAATGGCAACAATACACGTTTGACGTGTTAATTGATGGCTTAGTAAATATTCAATAGTACGATGATAATGTTCGAATGATTTTGACGTTTCTCCAGAAGGGATTACGATACATTTAGCATCAAGTTTTTGAGCCAAAGCTTCAAGTTTATCTACAAATAAATTATAGACTTGCTTATCGATAATGAAAAAACGTTGTTCTTCATTTTTAATATATCTTTCTAAAGAGTTAATTGCGTGATGTTCAACGATAATGGGATAATTATCACTTGCATATGATGTTTTAAGTTCCATGCTTTCACCTCAATCATTCTAGGGTAATTAAAATTCTATATTGAGTTGTCGACGCTCTTTAATTTGTGCTATGAGTTGGTCCATGTGGTTAGATTGAAACTCTTCGAGTACTGCTTTTGCTAATTCAAAAGCGACAACGTGTTCACATACTACGCTAGCTGCGGGCACTGCACAACTATCTGAGCGTTCAATAGTAGCTTTGAAGTCTTCTTTACTGTTAATATCAACTGAGTTTAGTGGCTTATATAAAGTAGGGATAGGCTTCATCACACCATTAACAATGATAGGCATCCCATTACTCATGCCTCCTTCAAATCCACCTAAGTGATTTGTAGCTCTAAAATAGCCTAAATCTTGATTATAATGAATTTCATCTTGAATTTCGCTACCAGGTTTTTCAGCTGCTTTAAATCCTTCACCAAAACTTACACCTTTGAATGCGTTGATACTCACAACACCCTGTGCAATGCGTCCATCTAATTTACGGTCATAATGTACATAACTTCCCACACCAATAGGCATGTTTTCAGCCATTACTTGAACTACGCCCCCGATTGAATCTCCGTCTTTTTTCGCTTCATCTATTTTATCTCTCATTTGTTGCGCAATATTTTCGTCAACTACACGTACATCATTTTTATCTACATTATTTTTGAACATATCTACATCATATAAACCTTTGTCTTTAATACCACCAATTTCGACTACACGGCTGTATAAGTGGATATCTAATTGTTCTAAAAGAATTTTTGAAACAGCACCCACAGCAACTCTTGCTGCTGTTTCTCTAGCAGATGAACGCTCGAGCACATTTCTTAAATCACGATGATTATATTTCATACCGCCTACAAGATCAGCATGGCCTGGTCTAGGTTTTGTAATGGTACGTTTCATATTTTCTCTTTCTTCATCGCTAATTGGTGCGACGCCCATTATTTTTCTCCAATGAGTGAAATCGTCGTTAGTAATTACTAAAGTTATTGGACTTCCCAAAGAAAAGCCATTTCTGACGCCTGACACAATTTCTATAGTATCTTTTTCAATTTGCATACGACGACCCCGACCATATCCCCCTTGACGTTTAAACATTTCCTTATTAATATCTTCAGCCGTAATTTCTAAATTAGCTGGAACACCTTCAATGATGACTGTAAGTTGTGGTCCATGTGATTCACCGGATGTGAGGTATCTCATGATCGCACGCCCCTTTCTATTCTTCAATACATTAAATTGTAATATGTTTAATATATTATCATATTCAATCAAACAACATAAGTCAGTTAGATAAACAAGAAGATTTTTATTTTAGCAGTGATAAATATTTTAGAAAGAATAGCACCAAGATGATTGTTATGTCGTAGTGATATTATATAAATTAAAAATCAGTCTACTGAAAAAATCAAAAGAGCTAAATCATTAGATACATGAATGAAATACTAAAAATACGTCATTACTTAATAATGAATACTCAATTGTCAAAAGATAAAAATTGCTACATAATCGAACTTTTTATGGTGTTACATCGTTTAATCCCTAGATAAAAAATTAAAAAGACTAATTCAATAAGTATTATTTTAAGCAAATGGCATTTGGTTAATCATAAAAAATGCCTGAGACACAAATGTGCGTCACAGACATTAACGGATAAAATGAATTTCATTATTTGATATTTTTATTATTCGTATAACCAATCTTCTCTAGGTTCTTTATAATCAGCAATTTCACTACTTGTAAACCATAATTTAACTTCACGTTGTGCTGATTCTGTTGAATCCGAACCATGTATAATATTACGACCTAGATTTAAACCATAGTCGCCTCGAATTGTACCAGGAGCTGCTTCACTTGGATTTGTACTTCCAATAATTTTACGAGATACAGCTACAGCATTTTCACCTTCTACTACCATAGCAAAAACGGGTGCAGAAGTAATGAATGAAATTAACTTGTCGTAGAACGGTTTTCCTTCATGTTCACTATAATGCTTTTCAGCTAGTTCCATAGGCACTTGCATAAACTTACCGCCAACAAGCTTAAGACCTTTCTTTTCAATGCGAGATATAATCTCACCAATTAAATTTCTTTGGACAGCGTCCGGTTTAATCATCAAAAATGTGCGTTCCACTTCGTGTGTCCCCCTGTGCATGTGTTTCATTCATTTTTATAAGTATGTAAAAAACTTAAAACATTGCAAGCTATAAAAATATCCTGCTACTTAGTATGGTAACAGGATAATGAAGCGCTTTCAACTTTTGTCACAAAACTTACTTATTTCGACTTCCCATTTTTTTAATGAGCTTTCTAAATAGTTCTTTATTAGGACCATCCTCTAATTCATCGATTAAATGGATTGCTTTATTTAAATACTTTTCACTTATTTGTTTTGACTGTTCTATGCTTTCGGACTGTCTAATTATTGTTATACAAGTTTCGAAAGCATGTTGAGGACTGTCAGGATTAAGTTGTGAAACTTTATCTTTAAAAGTCTTATTTTTTCGCATTTCTAATAGTACAGGTAATGTAATATGACCATTCATAAGATCACTACCAACCGGTTTACCAAGTTTCTTTTCAGAACTGGTAAAATCTAGCACATCATCTATAATTTGGAAACTCATACCTATATAATGTCCGATCATTTTTAATTTACGAATAACGTCATTTGACGCATTAGAAGTAATCGCACCAACTTGTGTAGACAGTTGAATAAGAAGTGCTGTTTTACGGTTGATACGACGTAAATAATTAGTAATTGTTTGATTGCTATTAAATTGATCTTGAAATTGGAATAGTTCTCCTCTACACACATCAACAATTGATTTAGAAATGGTCGTATGGACACGAGTATCACTGATTTCAGATAGATGCTTGAGTCCCATAGCAAGTAAGAAATTTCCTGTTAAAATAGCTGTACTTTGGTCCCATTTTTTTGAAATAGTGAGTCGACCTCTACGTTTATCACTTTTATCTATCACATCATCGTGGACTAAGGTAGCCATGTGAATTAATTCTAAAGCTACTGCTACACGATACGTGTCTTCTGAAGGTTTGTTGTTAGAGCCAAATTGACCACTTAAAATAACAAAAGCGGGTCTAACTCTTTTTCCACCTGAAGATAGTAAATGGAATGAGGCGTCTTGTAATGTTTGATCAGAACTTATAATTGCTTCTTCAAGTCGCTTTTCTACTTTCTTTATTTCGTTGTTAATGTTTAACTTTGCCACGTTAATCACCTTTGCTAGAACTGTTTTCTTTATAGCCAAGGTGCATTGCAGCAACGCCACCTGTAAAGCTACGTACAATGATATCGTTAAAACCTGCTTCAAAGAATAGGCCTTTCAATGTTTGTTTGTCAGGAAAATTAAATGTTGATTGTTGCAACCACTCATATTCCTCTTTAGACTTAGCAAACATCTTACCGAAAATTGGCATCACAAATTTAAAGTATAAACTATAGATTTGTTTGAATAATGGCAATGTCGGTTGGCTTGTTTCAAGACATACCACCATGCCTCCTGGTTTTAAAACTCGATGCATTTCTTTGAGTGCTGACAAATAATCCGGTACATTGCGTAAGCCAAAACCAATAGTAACATAATCAAATGAGTTATCATCAAATGGTAAATTCATAGCATCACCATGAACAAGCTGGATATTGTCCAATGAAGCAGTTTTCTGTTTACCTACCTCAAGCATATTTTCACTAAAATCAAGACCAGTTACTTGACCTTTTGAGCCTACTGCTTCGCTTAATGCAATAGTCCAATCAGCGGTACCACAACACACATCTAAAGCTTTACTACCTTTTTGTACATTCATAGTACTCATAACATGTTTTCTCCATACTTTATGTTGTTCGAAACTTATGATGTTGTTGAGTCGATCGTATTTTTGAGAAATATTTTGGAATACTGTATGAACTTGTTCTTTTTTAGCTTGATTTTCAGCCATTTTCATTACCTCTTCTTTTTATAACTTTTGCTAATTTCTTGAATATATTTATCTATTTCATGTCTGTTAAACTTACCCAGATACTCAGGATGGTAATCTTTATATTTAGAAGTCAATTCAGTGAATAATTTGATTTTATCAACAGAACTTCCAAAATGGTTAATTGTAAGATATGGAAATAGTATTTCGATATCTAGAATCGCATCTTTCAATTCTTCATCAGTGAGATCATTTTGATTAATTGATGATTTATCCTCATTGATTTTAACAATGGCCTTGCTCATTGTAAGTTGAAAAGTGGAATCTTGAATATTTGCTAATAGAGTATAGAAATGAGCACTTAATAGGTCCCCTATTAATATTGCTTTCTTAGATAGATGATTATCACCGATAGCATCCAAATGACGCATAGATGTATCAATTGTGAGGCAAGCAATCTTAGCTTCATCTGGGATAGAGTACATATCTAATAATTGACTTAAAGAGCTATTGATTTCAATAGACTCATACTCATTAATGCCCTTAAGCAGTTGTTCTACATGTTTGTTCAGTTTGCTTATTGTCGTTTCCATGTTCACACCTCACGATATTATCATTAACAATATTAACATTATATGTAAAAAAATAAAATCTATTGGATTAAGTCTTTTAAAATAAATAGTTATTCTATGCAAGTGGCTTGCGATTTGAGGAATAAAACTCATTTTACCAAAGATCTAGTAATTACTAATATGATAATAATTACTAGATGGCTTTATATAAATTTTTTAACTAGATGATTACTAGCTAGTATAGCTAGATAAACGAGCTTAATTAAATAGTAAATGAGTATATCAACCCAAACTCATTCCTAAATATATATGTAATTGATTGAAATGACGTAATTTATCAAATTTTAAGACTAAGACAGTCGATAATTTAAATATTTTAATATTGATACAAGTTATGAAGTGTTGAATCTACTTAAAAATAAAATACATAGAGCGATAGACCATTGATCTATAAGTTAAAAAGAAAAAGCCCTCAAAGGGGCTTTTTTAAGTAAATTATTTTACAGCATCTTTTAATGCTTTACCAGCTTTAAATGCTGGTACTTTACTTGCAGGGATGTCAATTTCTTTACCTGTTTGAGGGTTACGACCTTTACGAGCAGCGCGTTCACGTACTTCAAAGTTACCGAAACCGATTAATTGTACTTTTTCACCTTTAGCAAGTGAGTTTTGGATAGATTCAAATACAGCATCTACTGCTGAACCAGCTTCTTTTTTAGTTAAGTCAGCTTGTTCTGCAACTGCATTGATTAAATCAGTTTTATTCATTATGAATTCACCTCCTGAGGTTTTATAATGATATTCATTATATCATTATGTTTTGACTTTAACACAAGGGTTACTGTCATCGCAACGATTTATGCAATAGAAACGTTGGTTTTATGCGATTTATGACGAATTTTTTTAATATTCGCTCATAAAAAGTAATATTACACTATCTATTCTGCTTTTTTGTCTCTTTCCATAAGTGTTCTGACACTTTTACTTACAGGGACATCTTCAAATAAAACTTCATATAGTGCGTTGGTGATAGGCATTTCTACTCCTTCTTGTTGAGCAAGATGATATACTGACTTAGTTGTA
Organism: Staphylococcus sp. MSU001; assembly: GCF_052976705.1. Taxonomy (NCBI): domain Bacteria; kingdom Bacillati; phylum Bacillota; class Bacilli; order Caryophanales; family Staphylococcaceae; genus Staphylococcus; species Staphylococcus sp. MSU001. The sequence continues at coordinate 104,832 of NZ_JBRIKK010000001.1, read as the reverse complement.
TAAATACCTTCAACTACCATTTTCATCTCTTTTAAAGCTTCTTCTGCTGTTTTGCCTTGCCCTAATTTAAATCCAAGTGTGTAATTTCGTGAATGTGTGGACGTACAAGTTACGATCAAGTCACCTATGCCACCTAGACCTAAGAAAGTCATTGGATCTGCTCCAAGTTTCTCACCAAGTCGACTGATTTCGGCTAAACCTCGTGTCATTAAAGCAGCCTTGGCATTATCACCGTAACCCATGCCGGCAACGATACCACTAGCTATAGCTATAATATTTTTTAAAGCACCACCTAGTTCTACACCTACTAAATCATTATTTGTGTAAACACGTAAATAGTCGTTCATAAATAAATCTTGAATAAGTTTGCTCACATTATTATCTTTAGATGATGCAGCTACAGTTGTAGGTTGTTTGATAACAACTTCTTCAGCATGACTTGGACCTGATAAGACACCGATTCCTCCATTATGTTCTGGCAAGATAGAATCCTCAATCATTTCAGATACGCGCTTAAATGTACCGTTTTCAATGCCTTTAGCAACATGAATAAAAGTCTTTTTAGATGTGAGTAATTGATCGATATCTTTTGATACTTCTCTTATTGCTTTTGTAGGTAGAGCCATAAGATAGATATCTGAAAATTGCACTGCGCTATTTAAATCTGCAGTTGCTTTTATAGATGAATCTAATTTAGCATCTTTAAGATAACTTTTGTTCATATGATGTGTGTTAAGTTCATCTACATTCTCTACATTTTTGCCCCACATTAAAACATCATGACCATTTTGAGCTAATACATTAGCTAATGCAGTACCAAAACTACCCATACCAAAAACTGTAATTTTTCTCATTATTGAATTCCCCTTTGTTTTTAATTTCTTTTTCTTGGAATAATATGAATAGGTGTTCCTTCAAAACCAAAAGCATTACGAATTTGGTTTTCTAAATATCTCCTATAAGAAAAATGCATTAATTCGACATCATTAACAAATACTACAAATGTCGGTGGTTCAATTGCAACCTGAGTTGTATAGAATACGTTAAGTCTTCTACCTTTGTCAGTAGGTGTTGGATTCATTGAGATGGCATCAGTAACAACTTCATTAAGTGTCGAACTTTGGACACGCTTTTTATGATTTTCACTGGCTTGATTGATATAAGGGAATAATGTTTTTAATCTTAGCCCTTCTTTTGCTGATACGAACGCAATTTGAGCATAATCTAAAAATTGAAATTCATTTCTAACATCATCAGTGAATTTTTTCATTGTCTTACTATCTTTTTCGACTGTATCCCATTTATTTACTACAATAACAATAGCTTTACCTTCCTCATGTGCATAGCCAGCTACACGTTTATCTTGTTCAATTATACCTTGTTCAGCATCAATAACTACTAATACTACTTCTGAACGCTCAATCGCTTTTAATGCACGTAATACAGAATATTTTTCAGTCGATTCATACACCTTACCCTTTTTTCTCATTCCAGCAGTATCAATCAATACATAATCTTGTCCATCATAAGAGTATTCGGTATCAATGGCATCTCGAGTTGTACCAGCAACATTAGACACAATAACACGTTCTTCGCCTAAAATAGCATTGACCAAGCTAGATTTACCAACATTAGGTCTACCTATGATGGAAAGACGTATCGTATCTTCGTCATAAGGATCTTCTGATTCTTTATTAAAGTTTTCAACGACAGCATCTAGTAAATCCCCAAGTCCTAATCCATGTGAACCAGAAATAGGATATGGATCTCCAAAGCCTAAAGAATAGAAATCATAGATATCATTACGCATTTCAAGATTATCAACTTTATTCACAGCTAATACAACAGGTTTCTTAGATTTATAAAGCATTTGTGCGACCATTTCATCACTTTGTGTAAGTCCTTCTCTAACATTGACCATAAAAATGATGACATCTGCTTCTTCAATTGCTATTTCTGCCTGTGCACGGATTTGAGTTTGAAAAGGAGCATCTCCAATTTCAATACCACCTGTATCAATGATGTTAAATTCATGAGTCAACCACTCGCCAGATGAATAAATACGATCACGAGTAACGCCTGGTGTATCTTCTACGATAGAAACACGTTCGCCGACAACTCTATTAAAAATTGTAGATTTCCCCACGTTTGGTTTTCCTACAATTGCTACTATAGGTTTAGTCATAGGATAAACTTCCTCTCTTTTTTAATCTACATAATTTTATCACAAGAGCAGATTTATTCAAAACTTGAATATGTTTATTTTACATGTTCGAAAAGATATATTTTGTACAGTATATCGTTTAAAAAAAGACTCCAATTATTACACGTAAATTTGATTTTAAGCTTACGCGTAAATTGGAGTCATTATATTTTATATCGCAAATGATTTTAGTTTAATTAAAATTTAAGATCTTTAAATTTGTCACCAAAAACGTCGCCTAATGTTGGTTTATCTTCATCATTATCATCTTCAAGATATGATTGAGTTGTGGATGCGTCACTTTCAATGACATTCTCTTTTGGTAATGTTGCTTTGATTGATAATGAAATTCTTTCATTATCTTCATCGATACCTAATATTTTTACATTAACTTGTTGTCCGGGTTCTAATACTTCGTTAGGAGAACCGATATGTTTATGATCGATTTCAGAAATATGCACTAAACCTTGGACGGATGGAGCAATTTCTACGAATGCACCAAAGTTCGCCAAACGTACTACAGTACCTTCAATAACATCATCTTCGTGAAATTTCCCTTTAATGTTTTCAAATGGTGTTGGTAAAGTGTCTTTAATAGATAAAGAAATACGTTCAGAATCTTTTTCTACAGATTTAACTTTAACTTTGACTGCTTCACCGACTGACACAACTTCTTCTGGTGTTTGAACATGTTCATGAGATAATTCAGATACATGAACTAAACCATCTACACCACCAATATCAATGAAAGCACCAAAGTTAGTTAATCGAGCAACTTTACCATCAATAACATCGCCTTCATTTAAAGAATCTAATATTGAAGCTTTTTTAGCATCGTTTTCTAACTGTTCCACAGCTTTACGGCTTAAAATGACTCTATTATTTTCAGGATCAAGTTCCTCCACTTTAATACGGATTGTTTGACCATCGAATACAGAAAAGTCTTCAATGAAATCAGTTGAAATTAGAGAAGCAGGTACAAACCCTCTTTGACCAACGTCAACGACTAAACCACCTTTAACTACTTCAGTAACTTCAGCTTCAATCACTTCATCGTTATTTAGTTTTTCTTGTAAATATTCATAAGATTTTTCAGTTTCAAGTTGTCTTTTTGATAAAATGTATGCCCCAGTATCGTTTTCTTCATCGAACTCGATTTTAGTGACGTACGCTTCAATTTCATCACCGACTTTTACAACTTCACTAGGGTTTTCGATATGATGTGTTGAAAGCTGGCTAATAGGAATAATTCCATTAAATTTGCCACCATTAATATGCACAACAACTTGTTTATCCTCTACTTGTTGAACTTCACCAGTGACTTTGTCACCTTCTTTAATATCATTAATCATTGATTCATTGAATTCTTCAGTCATCTTGTATGCCTCCTTATACACTACATAATTATAACATCTTATAAACAAGTAAAATTGTCAAGAGATACCACTTTATATGAATAGGTTGCATCTATCTTTAATTTATAACAAAAGTTTAACAGAGCACCTAGTTAAGTGATGGTCAATTTAGTTTGTAGTATATTTAATAACATTGTTATTTTTATTGTAACATAAATTTCATGGCAATTAATCCAAAGCTCATAATAATATGAGGAATAAAATTGAAAAAGATATATCAGAATTGGTAATAAACATTGTATTACTACTCTATCGAGGAGACTTGGTTAAAAATAAGATTATTTACATAGTTCTCAATGGTCAAAAATAAAAGCCAGAGACAGAGCGTCCGTGGCTTTTGTATAAATCAACACTAATAATTTTAATATGTTCTAGTCATTGATTATAAATTCTACTACACTTAAATGTTTACAATAAACAATATTAGGATTTTAATTTTAACATTTAAAGTAGAGACAATATTTCATTTGTTACCTCTTCTATAGATTTACCAGTAGTATCAAGTGTAATAGCATCTTCGGCTTTTTGTAATGGCGAAATTTCACGATTCATATCATAGTGATCTCGTGCTTCAATTTCGTCTTTTAATTGTTCTAAATTTGATTCAATGCCACGTTGTTCATTCTCTTTTTGTCGTCGTTCAGCGCGTTCAGCAACAGATGCAATCATATAAACTTTTAATTCGGCATCTGGTAATACAACTGTACCAATATCTCGGCCATCCATAACGATACCTTTTTTAGCAGCTAATTCTTTTTGTATTTTCACTGCAAAGGAACGCACTGGTTCTTTAGAAGCAACATAAGATACGTGATGTGTTACATCATTTTCTCTTAAATAATCAGTGACGTCTTGATTGTCTAGTATGATTCTTTGCCCTTTTGCTTCATCATAAGTAAGCTCAAGTTTAGTGTTATTAATTAGATAATCAAAATTTTCGGGTTTGCCATTTTGTAAATATTTATATGTAATGGCACGATACATTGCTCCTGTATCAACATATATCATAGATAGACAACTGGCTACACGTTTAGCAATAGTACTCTTACCTGCAGCAGCTGGGCCATCTAGTGCAATATTAATTGAACTCATTATTTGATAACCTTCCTTGTTGTTTTATAGATATTATTTTATCATAAAAAAGTAAAGAATAAATAGGAGGAATACGTAATGAAACGTCTACTTGTCATACACACTGGTGGCACAATAAGTATGTCACAAGATCAAACTAATAAAGTGATAACGAATGAAGAAAATCCAATATCTCAACATCAAAATATCATTAGTCAATATGCAAAGGTTGACGAAATCAATCTTCTAAATATACCCTCGCCGCATATGACAATTTCGAATGTTGTGCGATTAAGAGACAAAATCATTACATATTCTAAAGAAAATATATATGATGGATTTGTTATTACTCATGGAACAGATACACTTGAGGAAACAGCTTTTTTAATAGATTTATTAATTGATATTCAAGAGCCCATAGTAATTACTGGAGCAATGAGATCATCCAATGAAATTGGTTCCGATGGTCTCTATAATTTTATTTCTGCTATAAGGGTTGCTACTTCATCTGAGGCTAATCATAAAGGTGTAATGGTTGTATTTAATGATGAGATTCATACTGCTCGTAATGTGACAAAGACACATACTTCGAATATAAATACATTTCAAAGTCCTAATCAGGGGCCTCTAGGTGTACTTACCAAGAATCGAGTACAATTTTATCATCATCCCTACAGACAAACTACCTATCAATATATCGATGTAAATTTACGTGTTCCACTTGTAAAAGCATACATGGGTATGGAAGATGATGTACTATCATTTTATGCACAACAGCACGTTGATGGTATAGTCATCGAAGCACTAGGACAAGGTAATCTTCCAAAAAGTTGTCTTAATGGACTACAGCAATGTCTAAAGAATAAGATTCCTCTAGTTCTCGTATCTAGATCATTCAATGGCATTGTTAGTCCTGTATATGCTTATGAAGGTGGTGGCGCAGATTTAAAAAATAATGATGTTATTTTTTCGAATGGTTTAAATGGACCAAAGGCAAGGCTAAAATTACTAGTTGGTTTGAGTCAGGATATGAATCATAATCAATTAGAGCGATATTTCGAAGAGTAATTAAAAAGAGTGGGACAAAAATTCGTATCGAGTTCATTGTCACACTCCGATTTCTATTAGTTGCGTGCATTGTCTATGAAATTTCTTTAGTGCAATTATACTCTAATTAAGGATTACCTATCATTAATATGTGCATTTTAATTGAGTCATTGATTACCAATACATTAAGAAAGCTTGGGACATTGTTTAGTATCCCAAGCTTTTTGTAGGCTCTATGTTTCAAGTGGTGTTTGTTTTTTTGTCAAAATGCTTTGTGTAATGACACCACCATGGTATTTACCATTTTCGATAAAAATAGTATTTGCATCATTACCCGCAGCAATAACACCAGCTATATAACAATTTTCGACGTTTGTTTCAAATGTTTCTCGATTATAAACAGGAGCAGTACCATATTCATTGGTATGGATATCTATACCTATCGTTTTTAAGAAATCGTAATCTGGATGATAACCAATCATAGCAAAAACGTAGTCATTATCAATTTCTATAAGTTGACCATCTTTTTCATAAGTCACTGAATGATCGGTAATTTTGGTTACTGTCGCATTAAATTCCATCGTTATTTTTTCATGATTGACTAATGATTCGAAATTAGGTAATATCCATGGTTTAATTGCTTTAGGATACTGTTCACCACGATATAAAACAGTTACATTAGCACCAGCTTTTTCTAATTCTAACGCAGCATCAACAGCAGAGTTTTTGCCTCCAATAATAACAACATTTTGATTAAAATACGGATGTGCTTCTTTAAAGTAATGGAATACTTTAGGTAATTCTGCCCCTTCCGCTTCTAAAGTATTATGTTGACCATAATAACCCGTAGCAACAGTTAAATATTTACATTCATATACACCTTTTGTGGTTGTAATTGCAAATTTATTATTTATTTTTTTAACTGTTAAAACTTCTTCGAACGGATGTATGTTAAGTTGATGATGTTTAACGACTTCCCTATAGTATACAAGCGCTTGATTGCGTCTTGGCTTACTATCTTCAACAATAAAAGGAATATCTCCGATACTTAATTTATCACTTGATGAGAAAAAAGTCTGATGTGTTGGATAATTATAGATTGATTCAACAACATTACCTTTTTCAATTACTAATGTTTCAATACCTTTTTTCTTTTGTTCAATTGCTGCGCTTAATCCACATGGACCGCCACCTATAATGATGCTTTCAATAGTTTGCATACTTATCCTCCTTTAATCACCAAATAATTATATCAGTTATTCACTATTTTAGCTAAGACCTGAATTTTGAATTAAATAAAAATATAGCCCCAATATTGGTGTTTGTCACCAATACTGGGACTATTAATCATGTTATTGAGGAATAACTAGTGTTTGACCATTATGAATATTATTACTGCTTAATCCATTCGCACGTTTAATTTTATCTACGTTAGCTTGAGTTCCTTCTCCATAATATTGTATGGCGATACGATATAAGTTTTCTTGACCGTATACTGTATGTGATTGTTGTCCTTGAGTTGTCTGTTGATTATTGCTATTTTGATTTGCATTATCTTGTTGATTTTGGTTTGTATAATTTGAGTTATTATTAGATACATTATCGTTATTATTAGTTGAAGTAGCGTTAGGATTTGAGGAACTATTATCAGAGTCATCATTAGTGTTCTTATCAGAATCATCATTAGCATTCTTATCAGAATCAGATTTTTTGTCTTTTTTACTATCGTGATTTTTGTCTTTGTTATCTCCGGATTGCTCACCATCTTTTTTATCTGAGTCTTTCTTACTTTGATTCGCTATTTTTTGGTCATCACTTTTACTGTCGTTGTGATTATTTAGAGCCATACCACCGAATATTGCTATTGCACCTAGAATAAGAATGGCTGCTATGAGTGGTAACAAGATTTTCATGAAACCACCTTTTTTCTTATCATCTGAGTGATTATTGTACTGATTGTTTTGACTAGAATTTTTTTCCTCATTATGATGTTTATTTTGTTTGTTATGATGCGCAGCACCAGCCGCACCAACTCCTGCAGCTGCGCCAGCACCGACTGCTGCTTTCTTGCCTTTTTTAGATTGCTTTTTGTCATCATTTTTAACAGATTTTTCGTCATTCTCATGATTTGACTGTTTAGAATCTTGTTTATCTTTTTTATTATGATGGTGTTTGGATGTTTCTGCTGCACCAGCAACACCAGCTGCACCAGCTATTCCAGCTCCTGTAGCTACTTTTTTATCTTTGTTTGTTGAAGATTTTGATTGCGTACTTTCTGATTTATCCTTTTGTTGTTGAGCTTTAGGGCCGGGTCTATTTTGTGTTGATTTTGATTTATGTTCTGAAGACTCAGATTTTCCATTTACAATAGCTGCATCTTTTCCATCTATCATTCTACTATCTTGTGATTGTTTTTCAATTTTATTTTGCTGTTGCGAATTATCATGTTGTTGCTGTAACTGTGCTTCGTCATAACGGTCATCTAATGAACCTTCTGTAGTTTTAGCGTCACTATTTTTTTGATGCTTGTCGTCTTGATGTTTGCTTTGATTTGTAGCTGTCTCTCTGCGTCTTTTTCGTCGTTGTGCATTTCTTGGTGGAAATTGCTGATTTGAGTTATTAGATACACTGTTTTGAGAGTCTACTTCTTTATTATTTTCATTTGTTTTATCATCTTCTTTTAAATCTCTTTGATGCTCGTCTGGATTAATAGATTGACGATTCTTTTCAAAATCATCTTTAAAATTATTATTAGACACAACTATCATCCCTTCTATTTTGATTAATTACTCTATACCCAAGTTAAAATTAAATATGTAAAATAATTAAAAGTATTTAACACTGCTTAATTGGGTCTACATATTGATTATAGCTTGTTAAATTTCAGTAAGTAAAGCGATAGCTAGGTTTCGAACAAATTATATAATTTTTCATTAAAACTTAGTTTTCTTTTCACCTTTTTACGATTCAATATCTGAATAGATTCTAAGCTTGAATCTTGATCACAACATTGTTTTGGACTTTGAGGATGTTCACCAAAAAATTCCAGCAAGTATTTGCGTCTACATTGATCTAAATTTGTATACCCCATCATTCTCATATAACCTAGTCGCTTACGTTGATATGATTGATGAAATATATCTTTAAGTTGGCTAAATGTGAATTGTAAGTTTAAAGTACTTAAAATTTTTTCCTTTTCATCTGGTAAGTGGTTTCCCATCTCAAACATTGTGATATCGTCATCAGTGATCATATCAGTGAATAGTAATGTTTCTAGAATAAAACTATCATCAGGTTGAAATAAGCTAATGGCTTGACTTTGTTTACCATCTCTACCAGCACGACCAATTTCTTGTAAATAGTTAGATGGTGAAGATGATAAATGAAAATGTATGACTGTACGAATATCTTTTTTATTTATTCCCATTCCAAAAGCACTTGTTGCTACTATAACTGGTATGTCATTATTAAAAAACTGTTGTTGAACTGTTTGGCGTTCCTGATAACTTAAATCTCCATGATATATACCTGTTAGATATCCTGAATCATAAATCATTTGGGCTAGTTCTAAACATCTTTTTTTAGAAGAAACATATATAATTGTAGGCCCAGAATTAGATAAAAATGGTAACAGCCATTCAATCTTCCCCTCATCATCATTAAAATTAAAGTGCTGTAGGCTAATATTTTTTCGATTCATACTTTTTTGAACTACATTTAATTTGAGTGATAAAATGTGAGATAAATCAGTTTCTAATTGAGGTGGTGCTGTAGCTGTTAGTGCTAACACTGTTGCTGAATTAAAATGATGAATAATTTTACCAACTAAAGCATAGTGAGGTCTAAAATCATACCCCCACTCTGATAAACAGTGTGCTTCATCTAATACTATTAATCCAAAGTTGATATGAGCGATGTACTTAAAATTATGAGGTTGCAATATATATTCTGGACTTAAATAAATAAATCGACTTTTACTTAGCCGTTTAATATTGTCTCTTTTTTCTACTTCGTCCATGCCAGAATGGATACATGCAACATGTGTTTCACCTTTTAACTTCATTTGCATTACTTGATCATCCATAAGTGAAATGAGTGGTGATATAATTAATGTTGGTTTTTCTAATATATATGTTGGGAGTTGATAACATAAACTTTTACCACTACCAGTTGGTAAAATTCCAAGTGTATGCCTTCCATGAAGGACGCTATCAATAATTTCTTCTTGCCCCTCTTTAAATTCATCAAAACCAAACCATTTCTTTAAATTATCTTTCAGCAATTAAGTCACCTCTTTCTATTCCTACTATAACTAACTTAATTTGAAAGTAAGTCCAATCAGTAAAATGTTCTTTATGAAATTTTAATCGTTTACCTCGATGATTTTGATAGTAGTTTATAAATTCGAGAATATCTTTTTTATTTATAAATAATGTATAGTCAATCAGATAACCCTTAATATACATTTCTAGAACATGATCTTCAATTGTGTTAAGTTTTACATTTTGTAGTTGAGCAATTTCTTTTAAATTGAGCCCAGATTTTAACTTTTGATAGCTTAAGTATGTATTTGTTTGTAATGGTGAAAGAATGATAGCTTGAGAAAGTATTGGATATTTCGTTGAATCTTTTAATTGATTCAATAAGGCAATCAGTTCATTCATTTCTCGTTCAAATAGTTCTGATTGTGGTATACCCTCAATTAAACTTATTTGTTGTCTAGTATACATAGATTCCTCATATCCTTGTAAATAATAATGAAGAAATGTATGGTTGGCTTTATTATTTAAATTCTCAAATAATAAATATATTTCGTCTATAGTTTTTGATACTTGATTTGATTCAATGACCTGTTGATAAATTTGTTTGACCCTTTGTTGAACATAGGTATTTTGAACAATTGGAATAAATGTATTTGACTCCTTGCGTTTATGAGATAACGTTTGTATAAGTAATTGTATGCAACTAAACGTTTGAGTGAGACTATCATAAGTGTATTGTGGATGTATTTTTACTTGAATTGATTTTTCAAAATCATCCTTTTGGAGTATAAATTGCTCAAAAGTTGAATACTTCAAATTAGGTAAACTATGATATAATGACAAAAGTTGTTGGCTTGACGCATCAAAAAACGTTTGGTGTGACTTCTTGCCTATTAAAATATTATAGATACTTTTATTGGTTTTGTAGTTAAATGCATGACTCATGGCATATGATAGTATATTGTACAAATTAAACCCTCACTCTATAAAACGAATAAATTGAAATGTAATCTATCGATGTCTACAATTGTATTTACAATACTAGTGTAGCATTTTTATCAAAGGAGGCGAATAAATATGGCAAAATATACAATCGTTGATATGGATACATGTATAGCATGCGGTGCTTGCGGTGCAGCTGCTCCAGATATATATGATTACGATGATGAAGGTATTGCATACGTAATTCTCGACGATAACCAAGGTACTGCTGAAGTGCCTGAAGAGTTATATGAAGATATGGAAGATGCACTAGAAGGTTGTCCTACTGACTCAATCAAAATTGAAGACGAACCATTTGATGGTGACGCACTGAAGTTTGAATAATATATGATTCTTAGAATACATAAAAATTAATCTAAATAATTTATTACTATTTATAGTATATCAATTTGTATGAGAATTAATTGTTAAGTTAACTAGCTATAAACAATAAAATAATAAGCTATTAGATGAATTGATCCCCAAATGAATTGTTTAATATGATTCATTTGGGGTTGTTTATTAGTAATTATTGATAACATTTTATATGGCTCATTAAAATCAGTGTTCTATTTGATAAGAAGTTTAAAATCATAATATCTTAAAGCGTTACGCTCACTATTGTTAAATTGTTTATGAGTTACATTTTCTTTATATCTTTAGAAACAACATAAAGACAATGTCCACTTTTGAATATGAACATTGTCTTTATAATAGATAAATCAAAAAAGTTTAAAATGTTTTTTATTTAATGATATGTCTTAGTCTTCTAAATAACAACACAAATATAATGGAAATGATTATGCCTTTAATTAAATTAAAAGGTATGACTCCAGACACAATAACAATTTTTACGTTATTAAGCACATCACCTAAATTAAATATCATTCCATATAATGGAAGTAACACAAAATAATTTAAAATGCTCAAAACAATAGTCATAACGATTGTACCTGTAATTAATCCATAAATTAAAGAACGATTATTTCTTCTTTTTCTATAAACATAGTATGATGATAGCAAAAAACTGACGCCTGCTATAAAGTTAGCTACTGGTCCAACAGGATCCCCTATATTGAATAGAAAATTTAATATATTTTTGATGAGTGCAACGATAATCCCAGCAATAGGACTTAAGAGGAATGTTGCTAATAATGTCGGAACATCACTAAAATCGAGAGTTAGATACGGTGGAATAAATGGCAATGGAAACTTGATGAAAGTTAACACAAACGCTACCGCACTTAACATACTAATTGTAATCAAACGTTTGTTTTGTTGCATATATAATTTTCTCCTTCCATTCATCTTACTTAGAAAAGGAGGAAATTTGTACAACAAAAAACCTCCATCTTCTCCCATCCAGACTATACTGTCGGCTTCAGACTTTCACTGAATCAAGACAAAGCAAAAATTAATACGTTGTCGTCGCAGGCTTAAATTACTGCCGGTTGGGAATTACACCCTACCCCGAAGATGAATATATCAATTTTATTTTAAATTTATATTACATGATTAATTTTAAAAACTCAATATTTCTGCTTACTGTTAAAATAATTTTTAGACTTTAATAACAAAATATGAAGTCAATATATAACTTGGATTTAAGTTTTAACACATAAAATATTTACCAATAAATAGACTTTATTGATTCTGGAATGATATCTTTAAACTTGTAGAAGTTATTCAAATAAAATGATAATTAAATTTATGTTCAATTTAGTTATCAACTGAATATATACAAAATACGCCTGAGACATCACTCTGTGTCTCAGGCGTATTTCATATATTAATTTTGATGAGTAGCATTATAATTTCTCTGTTTTCAAAATGATTATTAAAACAGACAATTTATGAAACTTTTCGATTTCTAACTAATTTGCTTTGATTTAGGTAGTCTAATAATAAATGAAGTACCTTTGCCTAATTCGCTCTCAACATCAATACGTCCACCGTGTTCTTCAATAATCATTTTACAAATGAAAAGACCTAACCCAGTGCCTTGCTTACCTCTTTTTCGAGCAGCGTCTACTTTATAAAAACGGTCAAATACTTGTTTCAGATGTTCCGGCGCTATACCAGTACCTGTATCAGTTATTGTTAAAATATTGAAATCTGAATCTTCATCAATAGAAATCTTTATAGAATCACCAGCTTGCGTATATCTTGTTGCATTATCAATTAAATTAGTTAATACTTGGTCCATTCTATCCATATCATAGTTCCATAATTGTTCTTCATTATTAGAATCAAACGTCATTGTTAAACCTAACTCTTCACTTTGCATGCGATATTTAGACTCCATTTTATCAAGAAGATGCTGAATAGGTTGTAATTCCTTCTCAACTGATAATCCTTCAGCATCCATACGAGCTACATTTAGTAACTCATTGACTAAACGATTAAGTCTCTTAGATTCATCTAAAACGATTGCTAATGAGTCACGTATTTCATCTGGTTCGGTAACTATACCGTCTACTATGGACTCAGTGTAACCCTGTAATAAAGAGATTGGCGTACGTAATTCATGTGATACATTTGCTATAAAATCTTTTTTCATTTGATCAAGATTATGTTCGTTTGTCATATCACGGATGACCATGACAATACCACTTCTACCATTCGTTTGAATTCTATCTATATAACTGGAGATAAATACATAGTATCTTGTATTAATTTCTAATTCTAAATACTCATTCTCTTGTGATTCAAATGTTGCTTCAATTTGCTGTTCAATAGATTCTTTTGAAAAATCATCAATGTGACGCATAATATCATCAGCCATCTTGTTCGACAATATGATTTCACGTTGATTATTAATACCTAGAACGCCTTCTACCATAGAGTTTAATAATGTATCTCTTATATTCTTAGATGAAGAAATTGCTTTGATATGCTCTTGAATTTCAACGTTCATGTTGTTAAATGCACGTGATAAATCACCTATTTCATCTTTAGTAGCGACAGTTGAAATTTGACTATAATCCCCTTCAGAAACTTTTTGTGCTTGAGTTTTTAATTGACGTAAGGGTTTTGTTATTCTATTAGATAAAAAGAATGCAAATATTGTGCTTGCTATAGTAAATATAATAGCGGTTATTAAGATAATAATTGTAATAGCATTATTTGTATCTTCGATAGATTTCAAATCTTTATATATAAAAACACCACTATAATGGCTCTGAGCACCCTTTTGAGCTTTCATTGGGTATCCTAACAAAAGATAAGATTGAGAATTACCTTTATTTTTTATTGTAATATTTTGGGTTTCATACTCACCTTCTTTAAACACTTTTTTAAATTTAGTACTCTTTTTTATTTCATTGAACATTTGTTTTTTAGTGTCTTTATATGATGAGTCTGGTTTCTCGCTCATGTCGTTCATAATAATGAGACCACCCGGTCCATCAATGAGTGTTTGGCTATTTTGGATAGCTAACGTTTTGTTATGAGACTTCTCAACAAGTGAACTAATTCTTTTGGCATCTTCTTTAATTGCATATTCTGTTTCTTGCGTAAAGTAATATTGTATAAAAGTGATTAATGAAACACTTAATAAAATTAAAACTGTCGCTACTATTAAAATAATAGTTAACCACAGTTTTATAACAACACTATTTAGTCGGTTCATCACTAGGTTTTACCTCAAATTTATAACCGACACCCCACACAGTTTGTATCATTTGTGCAGCATCACTTGATACTCGATTTAACTTTTCTCTAAGTCTTTTGACATGAGTATCTACTGTACGCAAGTCCCCATAAAATTCGTAATGCCAAACCTCTTTAAGTAACTGTTCTCGATCAAATACTTTATTTGGAGTTTTAGCTAAATAGATGAGTAATTCATACTCTTTAGGTGTTAGATTCACTTGTTGATTATCCGCAAGGACCCGATGAGCGTCATTATCAATCACAAGATGACTAAATTCAATAATATCGCGTGCGTGCGGTTCGCTTTGCTCAGTGTTTGCAGTTTGTGTGCGTCTTAATAACGCCTTTACTCTCAATACTACTTCTCTTGGTGAGAAAGGCTTCACAATATAATCATCTGCTCCCGATTCAAATCCTTCAACACGATTTGTTTCTTCACCTTTTGCAGTAAGCATGATGATAGGTGTATCTTTATGTTCTCTAAGTTTAGAGGCAACTTCAATTCCATCCATTTCAGGAAGCATTAAATCTAAGAGGATGCACGCATAGTTGTTTTCAAGAGCAAGCTCGTAGGCTTCTTTACCATCTCTTGCTTCATGAATTTCAAAAGATTCTCTTTCTAAATATAATTTAAGTAATCTTCTAATTCTATCTTCATCATCAACGATTAAAATTTCGTTAGTCATACTTTTTACTACCTCCTACACTTGCTGTTAAATACATTTGTCATTATATCTTAAATACATTTGTCATTATATCATAGGTTAACGATGTTGAGTGACTCAAAGGTTAACCTTGTGAAAAAAATATCAATCTAAATGGTGATTACATCTTTTTAGTGTTTATTTACCGTTTTCAGCCAAATGTCTTAATGTTTTTACTTCATGTGGTGTAAGAACTCTTCCTTCACCGGCGTTCAAACCTTTTAAATCTATGGGACCAAATTGAATTCTTGCTAACTTATTAACTTGATGACCGAAATACTCAAACATACGTCTAACTTGTCTATTTCGCCCTTCACTAATTGTAATTTCAACTAAAGTCGTATTTTTCTCTTTATCTTGCTTTTTTATTTTAACTTGTGCTGGTTGTGTATATCCATCTTCTAATTCTATTCCTTTTTCAAGTTGCTTAATTTCCTCTCTCATTAAATAACCTTTTAATTTAGCGACGTATTTCTTTTTAATGTGATATCGAGGATGTGTCATCAAATTAGTAAATTCTCCATCATTAGTTAATAATAAAACTCCAGATGTGTCATAATCTAATCGTCCAACCGGATAAATACGTGATTCTAGATCATCAAAGTAATCCGTAACCACCCTACGTCCACGATCATCAGAAACACTCGTAATGACTTGAGTTGGTTTATAAAACAAAATATAAATTTTGTCTTCTTGTTCGATTTTAATACCATCAACTTCAACTAAATCTGATGGCATCACTTTGGACCCTAATTCTGTTACAGTTTGCCCATTGACTTTAACTCGTCCTTCAGTGATAAGTACTTCTGCTTTTCGACGAGATGTATACCCGCTTTTAGCGATTCTTTTTTGTAATCTTTCTTTTTCTTTACTCATTTGACTCTCCTTTTTGGTTAACTAAATTACTAAAGAATTCATCCATTTCTGCCTCATCTTCTTCTGTAGTAGGTAATGCATCTAAGTTTTCGATTCCAAACACATTTAGAAATAAATCTGTGGTTAGTAAATGATGGCTTCTAGAATGATCAACATCTTTTGCTTCTACTAATCCTCTAGCAATTAAAGTTTTTACAGCTCCATCCGAATTAATTCCTCTAATCATTTCTATATCTCCACGTGTCAGCGGTTGATTATATGCAATAATAGAGAGTGTTTCCATTGCTGCTTGGGATAATTTCATTTTAGACTTTTCTTTGACTAATTGTTCTATATATGTAGAAGTTTCTTTTTTTGTTGTAAGTACATAAGTTGACCCATATCTTTGAATTGTTAAGCCATGTGAATGATATCTACTAACTAAATCTTCTAATTGATTGAGGTTGATGTCTAATATGTCAATAATTTGTTTTTGCTCTAATCCTTCATCGCCGGAGGTATATAGTAATGCCTCAAGTATTGCAATATTATCCAATGCTATAGTTCACTCCTCTTATTATGTCAATATCATCAAATTGTTTTGTTTGTTTGATATTAACTATTCCTGATTTTGACATTTCTAAAATTGCCAAAAAATGAGTAACAACTTGTTCGACCGGTTCATGAAATGTAAATAAACTGAAAAAGTTAAACGATTCATGTTGTTTTAATCGTTCGGTAACCTGGGCTGTCGCTTGTTGAATCGTAAATGTTTCTTTTTTAATTTCTACAGATTTAGGAGTGTTAAGTTCAACCCGATTTTTAACTCTTTGATAAGCTACAATCAATTCAGTTAAATCAATCGTTTGATTAGGATCCCACGATTCATTTGTCTCTAAATGAGTAAGGTCCGTCGGATGTTTAGTAAAATAAAGATCGCGTTCTTCTTTCATAGTATTTAATATTTCAGTATATTCTTTATAGTTTTGATACTCAATAAGTCTTCCTACTAAGTCCTCACGAGGATCCTCTTCTATATCTTCTTCGATGCTCGATTGAGGCAATAGTAATTTACTTTTAATCATTAATAATTCTGATGCCATTACTAAATATTCACTAGCAACATTAATTTCTAGCTGATTCATCGCATGAACATATTGCATGTACTGTTCAGTTAAGGCTTTCATAGGGATATCATAAATATCAATTTCATATTTTTGAATTAGATGCAATAATAAGTCTAATGGACCATTAAATGCATCGAGTTTTACTTCATACATTACATCTACCTCTATATCAAATTGCGTCGTTAATGCATATTTCACTAAATTATTATAGCATGAATACATATAACTTTTAAATTATGGGTGAAATCTAATGGAACAATCATTAATGGATTATTATTATCAGTTTCATAAGCATCAACATTACTTTCTATGTCATGATATTTTAGAAGATGCTTGGAAATCACAAAATACTTTTTCAAAACATGATGCAGTGGTAAGTCTGATTTTGTTTGCAACAGCTAATTATCACTATCGACGTGGGAATTTAAAAGGCGCATTAAAATCTTTTGAAAAAGCGTTATTAACTATTAACCACGCTAAAGATGCGACTCAATTACACCTTAATATCAATGAATTTGAAGAACTTATTATGAAAAGGATTGAAGCAGTTAAATTACAAAAACACTTTACTCCGTTACAATTACCTATTGAACCAGAGTTTCGGACACTTATTAAACGTAAATATCCGGATTATTTATTTACTTCTCAAATAATTAAGGAACCTTATATTGTTGATCATCATATTAAACGTGACAGAACTGAAGTGATAAAAAATAGAGAACGTGCTTTATTCCATAGACAGTATCGAAATAAAAGTAATAAAAAAGACCAGTAGATTTATGGTTGGCTATTAAACATAAATTTACTGGTTACAAATTCCTATATTACTAAGCTCTTGGATGAAACTGCGTATACATTTTTCTGATTTGTGATTTGGATACATGTGTATAAAGTTGGGTTGTAGAAATGTCAGAGTGACCTAGCATTTCTTGTACCGCTCTTAAATCTGCACCATTTTCTAAGAGATGTGTTGCAAAAGAATGCCGTAATGTATGTGGTGTAAGCGTCTTATTGATATTAGCTTTCAAACCATATTGTTTAATGATTTTCCAAATGCCTTGTCTTGATAAAGATTTTCCGTGCATGTTAAGGAATAGCGCTTGGGTTGTGGTTTGTTTGAGTAATTGAGGTCTTACGGTTTCGATATACGTAGTTAAATATTCGATGACGGTATCTCCTAAGGGGACAATTCTTTCCTTGTTCCCTTTCCCGAACACTCGTACAAATCCCATCATTAAGTTTACGTCTTCAACATCCAATTGAATAATTTCAGTTACACGCATACCTGTGGCGTATAAAAGTTCCAACATCGTACGATCACGATATCCATTATTCTTGGCTAAATCAGGCGTTTCCAGTAATGCTATTACTTCGTCTATTTCAAGCACATCTGGCAGTTTCTTTTCATATTTGGGCGTTTCTATTAAAACAGTTGGGTCTTTGGCAGCATATTTTTCGCGTAATGCAAACTGATGAAAGCTTCTAATTGTAGAAATAAACCTTGCGAGAGATTTTGAAGATTGCCCCATATCTATAAGGTGGCCAAGACACTCTTGGATAATTTGTCTATCAATAAAATCGATATGTGAAATCTTGTTATCTTCAAGATAATCTTTATATTTTTTTAAATCTCTTCGATACGCCCCTATAGTATTGTTACTTAATCCTTTTTCAATTTGAATAAAATTTAAATATTCGTCAATGATATTATTCATGTTAGCACCCCTATTGAAGCGGTAACTTGTCTGTTGGCTAAGTTATTGCTTATTTTTGGCTTGGCATTCAGAACATACACCGTGAAACGTTAAACGGTGATCTAAAATCTTAAAATTAAACTCATTTTCAACACGATTTTCAACCTCAGGTAATAAGTCTTCTTCAATTTCTTCGACTTTACCACATTCCATACAAACAAGATGATGATGGAAATGCTTGGCACCTTCTTTTCTTAAATCAAAACGAGCTACACCATCACCAAAATTTATTTTATCTAGCACTTTTATTTCAGCTAGCAATTCTAAAGTTCTATAAACGGTTGCTAACCCTATTTCTGGAGCCTTATCTTTGACTTTTAAGTACACATCTTCTGCGCTAAGATGATCTTTCTCATTTTCAATTAATACTCTAACAGTTGCCTCTCTTTGTGGAGTCAATTTATATGATGATTGTTGTAATTGCTGCTTCACGCGATTTAATCGTTCTTCCACGGAAGCCTCACTCCTCTACTAAGAATTATAATCATTTTAATTTAATCCATGGTTCATTTAATAAAATACCAATATTGTCGGTAAAAAGCAAGAAGATTTGCTTATTATTTAGAATGATTATAATTTAATAATAGATGTTGCAACGCAATGATTGTTTTGGCATCCTCAATTTTATTATCTTTTAGCAATGAATCTATTTGATTTAAAGGTACTTTTTGAAGCTCGACAAATTCATCAGCATCTAAATTGGTTTCTCCAATCGTTAATTGGTCTGTAAAGTATATAGAAAGTTTTTCACTTGAAAATCCAGGAGACCCGTACATATTAGTGACAAATTGCAAATCTGAAGCAATATATCCTGTTTCTTCTTGTAGTTCTCTAATAGCCGCTTCTTTACGATCTTCACCCTGTTCTAATTTACCTGCAGGAATTTCCAAAAGTGGTTGATCTGCAGCCTTACGAAATTGTTTAACTAATAAAACTTCATTTTCAGGTGTTATTGCACACACTGCTACCGCACCATGATGAAACACAAGTTCACGTTTAGAAGTACTGCCATCGGGTAATTCAACATCATGTACTTCTAAATCAATAATACTACCATTGTAAATAACCGTTCTATCGATTGTTTTTTCGTTTAATCTCATATTTAAACACGTTCCTTTTAATTGTTTTTATAAATTGATAAACTGAATTCGTCAGTTAAAGTGTATCGAAAGGAGACTGGACATGCAAAAAAATATTCTAAAAAGTGGCATCGAAATTTCTGAACTTGGGTTAGGTTGCATGAGTTTAGGCACAGATTATAAAAAAGCCCAACCTATTATTGAAAGTGCAATTGATAATGGTATTACGTATTTTGATACTGCAGATATTTACGATCAAGGAGTTAATGAAGAAATTGTTGGTAAAGCATTAAAAAAATATCAAAATCGTGATGACATCGTTATCGGAACTAAAGTTGGAAATCGATTAACTGACGATGGACATATGACGTGGGATCCTTCGAAAAAACATATTAAAGAAAGTGTTAAAGGATCTTTGAAACGATTAGGATTAAACCATTTAGACTTATATCAATTACATGGCGGAACAATAGACGATCCTCTGGACGAAACTATTAGTGCATTTGATGAATTAAAGCAAGAAGGATATATTCGTGCATATGGAATTTCATCTATACGCCCTAACGTGATAGACTATTATCTTAAAAATAGTCAAATTGAAACACTTATGTCCCAGTTTAATTTAATAGATAATCGTCCTGAAAGTCTTATTAATGATGTTCATGATAAGCAAGTTAAAATTCTAGCACGTGGCCCTGTATTTAAAGGTTTATTAACTTCAAAAAGTGTTGATGTTATAGATGAAAAATTTGAAAACGGTGTGTTAGATTACACTCAAGACGAATTGGGTAGCACGATTGCTTCTATTAAAGAATTGGAAAGTAATTTAACCGCGTTATCATTTAAATATTTAACTTCTCATGATGCTATGGGGTCAATTATTGTAGGAGCTAGTAACGTTGAACAACTTGAAGAGAATGTCCGCAATTATTATAAAGAAATCAGTTTAGATCAAATCAAATCCGCACGTAATAGAGTAAAAGATATTGAATATACACAACATTTGAAATAAAAGGATATTAACCAACTTTTTAAATACCTAAATGACTATACTTAAATAAAGAGATCCAACAGATAAAACGGTTAAATGACGTCTGTAGGATTTCTTTATTTTAAGGCAATACTAATACCAAAAATCATATTGACAACGTTGATAAAATCCCAAGATGAGGTTTTGAAAGATCATTTGTAAAAATGTCCATTCAGTCAATGTTGTTTTTTTCCTTAAACTTTATTTTTAAATAGTTTTGGACAAAATTTTTCTAGTGTACGTGGACATAATTGATAAAATTTAAGCATTATTTGCATCCATGATGGTTGATTAATTTCAATTTTATTTAGTATTATTCCTTCCACTATTCGCTTGGCAAGTTGTTGTGGTTGCATCATCATGTGTCTATAATTTTTAAAATACTTAAGAGTAGGATTTGCGTTTTTATGGAATGGTGTATCTATTGGACCGAGCTGTGCATTGAGTACTTTTAATTCCGGTTGTTCTAATCTCAATGCATTAAGCACGGCGCTAAACCCTGCTTTCGATGCACCGTAATGGGCCGCATTAGCCTGAGAAACTAAAGCAGCTTGACTAGATATACCAACGATATATGCTGCTTTTACTAATTGGGGTTGAATCACTTTGTATAACAAATTAAAATTTGTAAGATTAACCTCGTAAGTTTCTAATATTTCACGAGTTGAATGTTCATTTATAGACTTAAAATATCCGACACCTGAACTATAGATGAAACCATTTATAGGTGTGGTTAAAAACGCTTGTAATGATTCAATATCTTTTCGTTGCATTAAATCACATTTAATCACATTGATATGTTCAGGTTTAAAATAGTTTTCTTTGATTCGATTGAACTTATCGATATTTCTTGCAAGTATAGTAACATGGGCGCCTCTTTGAAGTAATTCATTGGTTATTGCATACCCTAACCCACTCGTTGCTCCAGTTATAATAAAGTGTTTACCTATCACGTCGCTCCTCCTTTATGTATATTTTAATAACAAGCTTAATAAAGTGTGATAGCATTCAATTTTATTTGTGTGTAATATTACTTAACTATGATATATGATACTATATATGCATAACTTTAAGTCAATGAATAGTATTCAAAATTGAAGGAGTTGAGATGAATATGAAACTTGTATTTTATGGCGCTGGTAATATGGCGCAGGCAATTTTTACTGGAATTATTAATTCCAACAATTTAAATGCAAATGATATTTATTTAACTAATAAATCCAATGAACAAGCATTAAAAAGCTTTGCAGAAAAATTAGGGGTTAATTATAGTTATGATGATGAAGCATTACTCAAAGATGCCGATTATGTATTTTTAGGTACAAAGCCCCATGATTTTGAAAATTTAGCTAATCGTATTAGAGAACACATTACTAATGATAATAGGTTTATTTCTATAATGGCAGGTTTATCTATTGATTATATTCGTCAGCAACTTAATACCAATAATCCATTAGCTCGTATTATGCCAAATACAAATGCTCAAGTTGGACATTCGGTTACTGGAATAAGTTTTTCAAATAATTTTGATCCTAAATCTAAAAATGAAGTGGATGAATTAATCAATGCATTTGGATCAGTTATAGAAGTCTCCGAAGAACATCTACATCAAGTTACTGCAATTACAGGAAGTGGGCCGGCATTTTTATATCATGTATTTGAACAATATGTAAAAGCAGGTACTGAATTAGGTTTAGAACGAAATCAAGTCGAAGAATCTATACGCAATTTAATTATTGGAACAAGTAAAATGATTGAGCGTTCAGATTTAAGTATGTCTCAATTAAGAAAAAATATTACATCTAAAGGTGGTACTACACAAGCTGGACTTGATGCACTATCTCAATATGATATTGTGTCGATGTTTGAAGATTGTTTAGGTGCAGCTGTGAATAGAAGTATGGAATTATCACATAAAGAAGATGAATAAATAAAAACGCTTTTCTCCTAAGATAGTATTCTGAGAGAAAAGCGTTTTATTATATTTTGAAGGTATCGAAATCTTTAACGAAATAAAAATTTGGAGAAGTTTGATTAAGGGATAACTCATTGTATATTGATGTAACTTCATCAATGTTATATCTGTTACTGATATGAGTGATAAGACTTTTATTTACATTGGCTTGCTTAATTAGATTAAATACATCGTCTATATGACTATGATGGTAATTATTAGCAAGTTTCTTATCTCCTTCAATGTAAGTTGCTTCATGAATCATTAAATCAGAGTTGTTTGCTAATTTATATTCATTTTCACACGGTTTTGTATCACCAAATATACTGATAATTGGACCAGGTTTAGCTTTACCTTTAAAATCATCTGAATTGTAAATTAATCCTTTATATTCGAACGTTTCTTGTAATTTGACTTCCTGATATTTTGGACCAGGTTCTAGTCCAATATCTCTCAAGGCATCTACATTGATTGTACCAGGCGTGATTGGGGCTTCAATACGATATCCGAATGAAGGAATGCCATGGTTAAGCATTTCAGCTTGTACAGTAAAACCATTGTGGTGATACGCTAATTGTTGATTGATTTCGATATAGGTAATCGAATAATTCAAATGCGATTCAGAAAGTTGTAAAGATGTTTCGATGTAATTTTGAATCCCTTTAGGCCCTATAATAGTAAGGGGTTTATTTTCTCCACCTTGAAACGAACGACTTGTTAGTAGTCCAGGGAGACCAAAAATATGATCACCATGCATATGTGTTATAAAAATATGATCTATCTTCCCTAACTTAATAGAATGTCTTAAAATTTGATGTTGTGTTCCCTCGCCCACATCAAATAACCATATCGAATTTGAATATGGTTCTAGATTTAAAGCAATGGATTGTGTATTTCTCTCTTTCGTCGGTAACCCAGCACTTGTACCGAAAAATGTAACTTCCATGCTTCATCCTCCTCTTCTTAACTCATTTTATCATACGTAAGAATAATTTCTAAATCAAGAAATAAAATATAATTATAAACTATTATCGCATAATCATTTTTGATATTATTTTATTAAGCGCAAACTTGTGTCTCATATTTGTTAAAGTTGATTTTTAAGTCATAAAGCATTTTTCAATTTATTTTACTTAACTTTAAGCAAATATAATGACCTTACGTTGTGATTATCATATAATAAATTAATCTAGTATGTTTTGATATGAATTAAAATTACATTCTTATCAAATGAAATCCATAAGCATATTTAACTATGTGATTGATTTACTTTTAATACTACGCAATAAAAGTATCGTAACTAAAATTATGTTTAATCATAAAGTATATCATCTTTTATTATATTTATTTAAGAATTGAGGTTTTAATCTTGAGTACTAAACAAAAACACATTCCTTGTTTGATTACAATATTCGGTGCCACAGGAGATTTGAGTCATAGAAAGCTATTTCCTTCTATATTCCATTTATATCAACAAGATAATTTAGATGAACATATTGCTATTATTGGTATAGGACGTCGCGACTATAATAACGAACAATTTCGCGACCAAGTTAAAGCGTCAATTCAAACTTATGTTAAAGATACAGATAGAATTGATGAGTTTATGACGCATGTTTTTTATCATAAAACTGACGTGAGTGATAAAGATAGTTATCAGTCATTACTTCAATTTAGTGAGCGACTAGATTCAGAATTTGCTTTAGGTGGAAATCGTCTGTTTTACTTAGCGATGGCACCACAATTTTTTGGAGTGATCTCAGATTACCTTAAATCTTCTGGTCTTACTCAAACTAAGGGCTTTAAACGCTTAGTTATAGAGAAACCATTTGGCAGTGATCTTAAATCTGCTGAATCATTAAATAATCAAATAAGACGTTCGTTTAAAGAAGAAGAAATATATCGGATAGATCACTATCTTGGCAAAGATATGGTGCAAAATATAGAAGTATTACGATTCGCAAACGCAATGTTTGAACCTTTATGGAATAATAAATACATTTCAAATATTCAAGTTACATCATCAGAAGTATTAGGTGTCGAAGATCGTGGTGGGTATTATGAATCTAGTGGTGCACTTAAAGACATGGTACAAAATCACATGCTACAGATGGTTGCTTTACTTGCAATGGAAGCACCGATAAGTTTGAACAGTGAAGATATACGTGCAGAAAAAGTCAAAGTACTTAAATCTCTTAGACAATTAAAACCAGAAGAAGTTAAAAAGAATTTCGTGCGTGGTCAATATGATCAAGGCACTATAGATGGTAAACAGGTTAAGTCATATCGAGAAGAAGATCGTGTAGCAAAGGATTCGGTTACACCTACATTTGTATCGGGTAAATTAACAATTGACAACTTTAGATGGGCTGGAGTTCCTTTCTATATTAGAACAGGTAAACGCATGAAATCAAAAACGATACAAGTCGTAGTAGAATTTAAAGAAGTACCTATGAATTTATATTATGAAACTGACAATTTACTAGATTCCAATTTGCTAGTCATTAATATTCAACCAAATGAAGGAATTTCATTGCATTTAAATGCTAAAAAGAACATTCAAGGAATTGATACTGAGCCCGTGCAATTATCATACGCAATGAGTGCCCAAGATAAAATGAATACTGTAGATGCATATGAAAACTTATTGTTTGATTGTCTTAAAGGTGATGCGACTAATTTTACACATTGGGAAGAATTAAAATCTACTTGGAAATTTGTAGATGCAATCCAAGATCAATGGACAATGGTTGAACCATGTTTCCCTAACTATGAAGCGGGCACAAATGGCCCTCTTGAAAGTGATCTTTTATTAAGTCGCGATGGGAATCATTGGTGGGATGATATCCACTAATATGAATTTTATATAAATATAGATTAGTGTGAATGATGATATCTTAATTTACGCAACGTTCAAAAGAACTTGTAGTGATTTAGGACTATAATCATTCACATTTTTTATATTTTTGCAAAAAATTAATCTAGCTTTAAGATGTATAATATTTAAAAATAATGTACAATAAAGATTATGATTGAATTTAATTGGAGTGAAAGTTTTGGACGTTATCAAGCAAATACAACAAGCAATTGTATATATTGAGGATCGTTTGTTAGAGCCTTTTAATTTGCAAGAATTAAGTGATTACGTTGGTCTTTCGCCGTATCATTTGGATCAATCTTTTAAGATGATTGTTGGTCAGTCACCAGAGGAATATGCACGTGCACGTAAAATGACAATAGCAGCAAACGATGTAGTTAATGGAGCTAGTCGATTAATGGATGTTGCTAAGAAATATCGTTATGCGAATTCAAATGATTTCGCAAATGATTTTAGTGATTTTCATGGTATCTCACCTATTCAAGCTACAACAAAAAAAGATGAACTAAAAATACAGAAACGATTGTATATAAAATTATCAACGACTGAAAATGCACCCTATACATACAGGCTTCAAGAGACTGATGATATATCTTTAGTTGGCTATTCAAGATTTATTCCTACTAAGCAATTATCAAATCCATTTAATATCCCAGACTTTTTAGAGGATTTATTAGTAGATGGTTATATTAAAGAACTTAAACGTTATAATGATACGAGCCCGTATGAATTATTTGTAGTCAGTTGTCCTCTGGAACAAGGTTTAGAAATATTTGTTGGTGTTCCGAGTGAACGTTACCCTTCACACCTTGAAAGCAGATTTTTACCTGGTCGCCATTATGCATTGTTTAATTTACAAGGTGAAATTGATTATGCTACAAACGAGGCTTGGTATTATATTGAATCTAGCTTACAACTAACTTTACCCTATGAGCGAAATAGTTTATATGTTGAGATTTATCCACTTGATATTTCATTTAATGACCCGTTCACTAAGATTCAACTATGGTTACCTATTAAACAAGAAATCTATGATTTAGATGAGGATTATCAAAATTAAGATGTGACATAGAGTTATGAGGTTATCAGTATTATATGAATTGTGTTTTGAATTCCAACTCGATAGATTTGTTGAATTTTAGAATGAAATTCTTTGAGTTGTGTTCAACTAAATTTAGTCGGTACAAACTTAATATAAATGAGTTATGGACTACCAATGTATAGTGAACACGCCAGTGAGGTAATTAACGTCACTGGCGTGTTCATTATTAATTTCTGAATTATCGTCACGGTATTATATTTCAACGACGAATGCTTCATAAGGTTTAATATGGTCTAAATTTATATCATTTAAGTGATAATTATGCAATTTTATATCTACAGATGAAATATCTAATTCAAAAGGTAGGTTTAGTTCTGATACTTCATTTGTTAGATTAGCTACAATTAATACTGTATTGTTTTTAAATGAGCGTGTATAAGCAAAAATCTGCTCATTTTCTGCATCGACCATACTAAACTTACCGTAAGTGTAAATCAAATCAGATTTTTTAAGTTGAATTAACGCTTTATAATAAGAGAGTATCGAAAACTTATCATTTAGTTGTTGTTTAACATTAATTTCTGTATAGTTAGGGTTTACATGAAACCATGGCTTACCAGTAGTGAATCCACCATTGATTGAATTATTCCATTGCATTGGAGTCCTTGCATTGTCTCGGTTTTCCATTTTATATTTATCTAGTAATTGATTGACATCTCCACCTTCTTTTTTGACTATTTGATATTCAGTTTTAACTGCGACATCGTTGAAACTTTCAATGCTTTCAAATGGATAATTAGTCATACCTATTTCTTGACCTTGGTAAATAAAAGGTGTGCCCTGTTGTAAAAAGTAGGCAGTAGCGTGACTAGTTGCTGATTCATACCAATAATTTTTATCATCACCCCAGGTTGAAACACGACGTGGTTGATCATGGTTTTCGATAAATAAAGCATTCCAACCTACATTTTCTAGTTGCTTTTGCCAACGATTTAAGACTTGTTTATAGGATTTAACATCGAATTTCGTATCGCCAGTACTCCATAAACCGAGATGTTCAAACTGGAATATCATATTAAATTTCCCTTTTTCTTCTCCTACCCATTCTTCAGCATCATTAGGAGTGACACCATTAGCCTCGCCTACAGTCATAATGTCATACCGACTTAACGATTTATCTTTCATTTCTTGGAGCCATTCTTGTATTCCTGGCTGATTCATATCTACATCAAATGCTGGAGCAAATTTTTTGCCATCAGGTATAGGTAAATCTCCTGCTTCAAAATTCTTTTTAATATGAGTAATGGCGTCAACTCTAAATCCATCAATACCTTTTTCAAACCACCAATTCATCATATCAAACACAGCTTGTCTTACATCTGGATTTTCCCAATTTAAATCTGGCTGCTTTTTGCTAAATAAATGGAAATAGTATTGCTTAGTCGATTCGTCAAACTCCCAAGTTGAACCATTAAAGATACTTTCCCAGTTATTAGGTTCAGATCCATCCGGTTTAGGATCCGCCCAAATATACCAATCTCTTTTTGCACTTGCTTTACTAGATTTTGATTCAATAAACCATGGGTGTTCATCTGATGTGTGATTCACCACTAAGTCTAATATTAATTTCATTCCTCTTTGATGTATGCTTGATAACAATTGATCAAAATCGTCCATTGTACCAAATTCACTCATAATGCCTTTGTAGTCACTAATATCATATCCATTGTCATCGTTTGGTGATGGATACATTGGGCTTAACCAAATGACATCTATTCCTAAATTTTCTAGATAATCTAATTTTTCAATTAATCCAGGCAAATCACCTATTCCATCTCCATTACTATCATTAAAACTACGTGGATATACTTGATATGCAACAGCTTCTTTCCACCAATTTCTTTTCATAAAATCATCTCCTCTGTTTTTAAAAAACTAAATAATTAATATAAACAAAATTAATAAGTTAAAATAAAAGGACTCATTAATTTTGACAAAAACTATGCTGAGAGAAAACGTTTACATTACAATTTCAATAAAATCCCACCCAATTTAGAGTGAGATTTTTTATTTTAAATTATTCTTCTACCCATTGTGTATGGAAAATACCTTCACGGTCTTTACGTTCATAAGTATGTGCGCCAAAGTAATCACGTTGTGCTTGAATTAAATTTGCAGGTAAATCCTCTGAGCGATAACTATCATAGTAATTTATACTTGCTGAAAAACCAGGTGTTGGCACGCCATTGCATACACTAGTAGCTACTACTTCACGTAGTGCATCTTGATATTCCATAACAATGTTTTTGAAGTAAGGGTCTAATAATAAGTTTTGTAAGTTTTCATTATTATCGTAGGCATCTTTTATTTTTTGTAGGAATTGTGCACGAATAATACAACCTTCACGCCAAATCATTGCTAATTCGCCTAACTTCAAATTCCACTCATTATCTTCACTGGCTTTTCTCATTTGAGCAAAACCTTGAGCATATGAGCATATTTTACTCATATAAAGTGCCTTACGTATTTTTTCTAAGAATGCTTTTTTATCGCCTTCAAAATGTGCTTTAGGTCCTTTTAAAGATTTAGAAGCAGTAACACGTTCTTCTTTAATTGATGAGATGAATCTCGCAAATACAGACTCTGTAATGATTGTTAACGGAACACCTAATTCTAGTGCGTTAATTGAAGTCCATTTACCTGTGCCTTTTTGACCTGCAGTATCTAATATTTTTTCTACAAGGGCTTCATTGTCATCATCTAATTTATTGAAAATATCACCTGTAATCTCTATTAAATAACTTTCAAGTTCTCCAGCATTCCATTCTTTAAAAGTTTGAGAAATTTCTTTATGTGACATGCCTAATAAATCTTTCATCATTGCATAACTTTCAGCAATTAATTGCATATCAGCATATTCGATACCATTGTGTACCATCTTAACATAATGTCCTGCACCATTAGGGCCAATGTAAGTCACACATGAAGCACCATCTTGTGCTTTAGCAGCAATTGCGTCCAATATATCGCTGACTTTATTATAAGCATCTTTTTGACCACCTGGCATTAAAGAAGGTCCCGTGAGTGCGCCGATTTCTCCACCAGAAACTCCCATACCAATAAAGTTAATGCTACTTTCAGCTAAAGCTTTATTTCGACGAATCGTATCTTGGTAATTAGTATTACCACCATCAATTAAAATATCATCATCGTCTAATAAAGGTAATAAACCATCTATAGTGGCATCTGTTGCAGGTCCAGCTTTTACCATTAATAAAATCTTACGAGGTTTCTCTAAAGATTCTACAAATTCTTCTAAAGAGTATGTTGGGTGAATTTCTTTTCCAGGTGATTCTTTAACCATTTCATCAGTTTTTTGTCTTGATCGGTTAAAAACAGAAACACTATAACCACGTGATTCGATATTCCAAGCTAGGTTTTTCCCCATTACTGCTAAACCCACTACTCCAATTTGTTGTGTCATATTACTTACCTCTCTTGTTCAAAAATTTTCAATAATATTGTAACATAAATCGCTAATTAACAATCATGATATGCATGTTTTATTCAGCTACTAACTCAATAATTTTTATTATTTGTCTTGTGAGCATATACATATCTTTTATTGCTATTCTTTCTGAAGTAGTATGTATGTTTTCATATCCTACTCCTAAAATTACGGAAGGAATACTGTATTGATTCATGATGTTGCCATCTGAACCACCACCAGCAATACAGGTATCCCCTTTTAGCCCGAGCGCTAATGCACTAGATATAGCATATTGTGTTACTTTGTCAGTTTCATTAACTTCAAATCCAGGATAACTTTTTTCAACTAACACTTCAGCTTGACCACCTAATTCATTTGCTGTCGTTTCGAAAGTCTCTTTCATATGTTTCACTTGTTTATTAATGCTTTGATCATCATGTGACCGTGCCTCTGCCTCTAAAGTGACTTTATCAGCTATAATATTAGTTGCAGAGCCACCATGAAATTTACCGATATTGGCTGTTGTTAATGCATCTACTTGTCCTAATTTCATTCGACTGATTGCTTTTGATGCAATATTTATTGCACTAACACCTTTTTTAGGTGTGCTTGCATGGGCTGTTTTCCCTTTTATAGTTGTATAAATCTTTACTTGAGTTGGAGCACCGATAACAGTAGTTCCAACATCTTTACTTGCATCTACAGCATAGCCGAAATCTGCATCTAGAAGTCGAGTATCTATTGCTTTAGCACCTACTAATCCAGATTCCTCTCCCACGGTTATAATTATTTGAATCTGTCCATGTGGCAAATTTGATTCCTTAATTTGTTTAATCGCTTCTATTATTGCCGCAAGACCAGCTTTATCGTCTGCGCCGAGTATCGTAGTTCCATCGCTATAAACATATCCATCTTCTTTTACTACAGGTTGGATGTTTTTTCCTGGAACTACAGTATCCATGTGACTTGTAAAATAAATTTTCGGCACATTCTGATGACTTATATTACTTTTTAGCGTGCAAATAAGATTGTTAGCACCTAATCCATCATTTTTTGAAGCTTCATCTTCAATAACATTGAGCCCCATTTTTTTAAACGTATCTTTAAGATAAGGTTGAATTGTTTCTTCGTGTCCTGTTTCCGAATCAATTTGCACTAATTCTAGAAAACAATCTAATAAACGCTTTTGATTAATCATTTTTGGTCCCCCCTTTTTACTTGTATAAATATATTTTAACTGACATTATGAATTGTCAAAACTAATTTAACTCTTTACTAATGATTTAATTCTATGACATTTTACAACCTATAAGATAAAGTATATAATTTTATTATTATAAAGTTGAAATTTTACGAGTGAATGAATTATAGTTTATAGTGTCAATGACTCAATGGTTGAATATGACCTTATGATGCGGAGGATTAAAATTGAACAATAAAGTGTTACGTGTCATTATTGTTGTTATGTTAATTGCAGTAGTACTAGCATTACTATTAACTAGCATAGCTCCATTAATGAACTAATGAAAAAACGTTACATGACGTTAATTAATATTTCGTCATGTAACGTTTTTTTATATTTCACTATGCAATTTTAAAGAACCAAATTGAGATTTAATATTTAAGTATTCTTCTAGTTCATTTAGAATTTGAATAATATGTGCTCGGGAATTTAAAGTCTTATGAGTAGTCGGTAATGGTAAATCATCGAGAGATAAACGTATTTCATAAAGTGAATGTAGTCTTAGAGCCGTATAATCATTGCTATTTACGTTACTTCCAATTTCATACATTAATTGTGAAATCTTTTCAAGTATAGGATCATCTGTATTTATCTTTTCTAATAACGATGTCATACGTTTTAATAATTCAACTTGTTCTTCCCTCATATCGAAATAATGATAAAATGAATTTTCGTTTCGTACAAAGTGATTTTTAACATCTCTAAAAGCAAGTGATTTTGCTTTTTTAATATTTAAAAGTAATGAATCAAATTTAATATTTAAATGATCATTATGCATTGAGCAGGCTTGACTAAAAATATTAAATATTTCAGTTATTTGATTTTCGATATCCTGCTTAAAATGATTCAATTTCTTATCTAAACTAGGCATCATTAAGTTCATTAGAAATGCTATACCTAAGCCCACTATTAATAGCATTATTTCATTTAAAATAAGGTGCCCATTAATAGCCTTGGCGTTAAAGACATGTAATAATATGACACAACTAGTAATAACACCTTCTTGCACATTTAGAACAACAGTCAAAGGAATAAACAACAAAACAATTAAACCTAAAACAAATGCATGTTGTCCTAAAAGACTAAAAATTGCTGAACCTAAAAATAATATGAGTAAACATGAAACTAGTCGAGATAAAATTGCTTGTACTGAATGCATCTTAGTGTGCTTTATGCACAATACAACTAAAATAGCACTGGATGCATAATTATCTAAACCTAGAAGTTTACATATGATTACTCCTAAAGTCATTCCCACAGCAGTTTTGACAGTTCTAAATCCTATTTTATAGGGATTTAACTTAAGCATGGAACTAACCTTTTATCTTTCTTCACAATATTTATCAAATAAAGATTGCAACTGATTGATTACGTCCATTACATCATGACCTTCAATCTGATGTCGTTCAATCATTTCGGTGATTTTACCATCTTTAATCAAAGCAAAAGATGGACTTGAGGGTGCATATCCTTCAAAATATTCTCTGGCTTGTTGTGTTGCCTCTTTATCTTGCCCTGCAAATACTGTAACTAATCGTTGAGGTAATTTATCATAATGTAATGCATGTGCCGCAGCAGGACGTGCAATCCCACCTGCGCATCCGCATACGGAATTTACCATGACTAAAGATGTACCTTTTTGTTGTAAAACTTGATCAACATCCTCAGCAGAAGTTAATTGTTGATAACCAGCATGCTCAATTTCGTTTCGTGCTTGTTCAACAACATCATTCATATATAAATCAAAGTTTAAATCCATGATTTGTCACCTTCCATAATAAGTTAATTTTACTTATTTTATTCTACTAATTAACAGCACATTGTTCAACAGGATTAATTTATGATGATTGAAAAATTCTAGTTGAAATTTAAAACGAATACTGAAAAACGCTTTAAGAAGAAATTCTCCTCCTTAAAGCGTTCAACTATAATATGAAGTTTAATTGGTAATCAATGTTTGTAATTAATAAATAGATGTATTTTCAATAGAATATTGTTCTATTTTTTTCTTAACAAGATTCATAAATTTTCCCGTTTGAACACCGTCGAGAATACGATGATCGATTGAAATACACAAATTAACCATATTTCTAATTGCTATCATATCATCTATAACTACAGGTTTCTTTACGATGGATTCTACTTGTAAAATGGCAGCTTGTGGATGATTAATGATTCCCATTGAAGAAACAGAACCAAAGGAACCAGTATTATTAACCGTAAATGTACCGTTTTGCATATCATTTTGTGATAATTTTCCTAATCTCGCTTTAGTAGCTAAATCATTAATTTCACGTGCAATACCTTTAATTGACTTTTCATCTGCATTTTTAATGACTGGCACATACAATTTATCATCATCTGCAACAGCAATAGAGATATTAATATCTTTGTGGATAACAATTTCATCTCCTTGCCATGTACTATTGAGTAATGGATTTGCTTTTAAAGCCTCTGCAACAGCTTTTACAAAGAACGCAAAGAAAGTTAAATTGTACCCCTCGTTCTGTTTAAATTGAACTTTATGATGGTTTCTAGTCTGAACCAAATTCGTCGCATCGGCTTCAACCATCATCCAACCGTGAGGTATTTCGCTGACACTAGTAACCATATTTTGTGCGATAGCTTTTCTAATACCTTTAACTGGTACGACACGTTCATTTGATAATGGTGCGTTTTCATTTTTAGATGAGGATTGATGTAAAAAGTCACCATGGTTGATTGAATGATCTTTTTCATCTGTTTGTTTAAATTCTTTCTCTTTTTCTTGATTGTTTGGATTGTTAATAATATTTTGAATATCCTTCTTAGTAACACGACCTTCAAAACCAGTTCCTATGACTTGTGTTAAATCAATACCGTGTTCAGAAGCTAATTTAAAGACAACAGGCGAAAATCGTCCATTGTTATTTGCGCGACTTGAGGCTGTATGCTCCTCATTTTCGTGAGTTTTAGTATTATTTTCGAATTGTGACACCTTTACATTTGATTGAGAATGCTGATTTTGTTCTTCCTTAAAATCATTTGCCGATTCTGTTTGATTTTGATCATTTTCCGAATCGATTTTACAAATCACTGTGTTTATATTAACAGTTTGTCCTTCTTCAACCACTAATTCTGTTATTGTTCCTGAAATTGTTGAAGGCACTTCAGCTGTTACTTTATCTGTAATAACTTCACATAATGGTTCGTACTCATCTACATGATCTCCTACTGATACTAACCACTGTTCAATCGTACCTTCATGCACACTTTCACCAAGCTTAGGCATTTTTATATCCAATTGATACCCTCCTTAAAATTGTGCGAGTTCACGCATTTTTTCCTGTATCTTTTCTGGGTTCATCATAATTTCATTTTCTAATGTTGGTGAAAACGGCATAGATGGGACATCCGGTGCAGCTAGTCGCATGATTGGCGCATCTAAATCGAACAAACAGTTTTCAGCTATAATTGCAGATACTTCAGACATAATGCTCCCCTCTAGATTATCTTCAGTAACAAGGAGAACTTTACCAGTACGTTGAGAGCGTTCAATGATAGTTGCTTTATCTAGTGGATAAACAGTTCTTAAGTCGACTACTTCAACATCGATGCCGTCTGTTGCCAAAATATCTGCAGCTTGTAGACAGTAATTCACCATTAATCCGTAACAAAACACAGTGATGTCCTCGCCTGACCTTTTAACATCAGCTTTACCTAGAGGTACTGTATAATATGTTTCGGGAACTTCCTCTTTTAGAAAACGATATGCTTTTTTATGTTCGAAGTATAAGACTGGATCGTTAGACTCTATAGATGACAATAGAAGACCTTTAGCATCATAAGGTGATGAAGGAATAACAATAGTTAAACCAGGAGTTGAAGCAAAAATGCTTTCAACACTTTGCGAATGATATAATCCACCATGAACGCCACCACCAAATGGTGCTCTGATAGTCAGTGGGCAATTCCAGTCATTATTTGAACGGTATCTCATTTTAGCTGCTTCACTTATAATTTGATTTGTAGCAGGCAAAATGAAATCTGCAAATTGTATTTCGGCAATAGGTCTCTTACCTAGCATTGCTGCACCAATAGCAGTACCAATAATATTCGATTCCGCAAGAGGTGTATCAATTACACGTTCATCACCATACTTACTTTGTAATCCTTTAGTTGTGCCGAAAACGCCACCCTTTTTTCCTACATCTTCGCCAAGTATAAATGCATTACTAAAATGATTTAATGCTAAGTCTTGAGCATTTTGTATAGCTTCTAAGTATGATAATTTAGTCATTTTGTTGACCTCCCTCTTCATAAACATATGTCAAAGCTTCTTCTACTGAAGGGTATGGTGCTGCTTCAGCAGATTTAGTAGCTTCATTAATGAGTTCTTTATGTTCTGTTTCTAATTGACTCAACCAATTTTCGTTTATGATGCCTTGATCGAGTAAGGCCGTTTTAAATTTTATATTACAATCCTCTTGCTTCAATAGGTCTCTTTCTTCTTTTGTACGATATGTATCATCATCATCAGATGAATGTGGTGTCATACGTGAAGTGACTGCTTCTATCAATGTTGGACCTTCACCTGCTAGCGCTCGTTCTCTTGCTTCTTTCATTGCTTTGTATACTGCAATTGGATCATTTCCATCTACCTGGATTCCATGCATACCGTAACCTAATGCACGATCAGATAACTTTTCAGCAGCATATTGTAGTGAATCAGGTACAGATATCGCATATTTATTGTTAATTATTACACAGACGAAAGGTAATTTGTGAACTGCAGCAAAGTTCATACCTTCGTGAAAGTCACCTTGATTTGAACTGCCTTCTCCAACTGTCGCAGTAGCAATATTTGGCTTGTTATCCATTTTAAGTGCTAATGCAGCACCGACTGAATGTGGTATTTGAGTAGCTACTGGAGAACTTTGAGATAAAATGCCTTTTTCTTTGTGACTGAAATGAGAAGGCATTTGTTTACCGCCTGAGTTAATGTCATCACGTTTTCCAAAAGCTGATAACATGGTATCTAAAGGAGAAATTCCCATATAAGTAACAAATGCTAAATCACGATAATAAGGGGATGAGATATCACCTTTTTGCATTGCATATGCCATACCAATTTGAGTTGCTTCCTGACCTTGACCACTGACGACAAATGGAATTTTACCTGCACGATTGAGTAACCATAGCCTTTCGTCTGTTTTTCTTCCTAAGTCCATCCATTTATATATTTTTTTGAGGTCTTCTTCTGTAAGGCCTGCTGACTTGTAATCTATCATTTTTTTACCTCCAACTATACATGAATTGCTTGACCATTAGCTTTTAATCCTAATTCCATGACTACCTCAGATAATGAAGGATGTGCATGTGTTGTTAAACCAAGTTCTAAAGATGAGCCATTCATAAATTGTAACAATGAAATTTCATTTATTAATTCTGTAACATGTGGCCCTATCATATTAAGACCTATGATTTCATCGTCATCTTTGTTAACTACCATCTCGCAAAATCCTTTTGATTGGGTTACATCCTCAATCATTGCCTTTCCTATAGCTTTAAAAGGAACTTTGATACTTTTTGCTTTAAGGCCTGCTTTTTTTGCTTGTTCTAAATTTTTACCAATTGAAGCAATTTCTGGGTTTGTATAAACACATTTTGGTATCAGGTCATAATTGACAGGTATAGGTGAACAATCAAACATATGTTCAACTGCAACTATAGCTTCTTTTGAACCAACGTGTGCCAATTGCAATTGCCCTATACAATCTCCTGCTGCGTATATATGTTTATCTTCAGTTTGCTGATAAGCATTTGTTATAATATGACCAGCATCAGAAGTCTTTATTTTAGTGTTATTTAAACCAATATCATTTGTATTAGGCTTTCTACCAATTGCAATAAGTACTTTATCGAATTGGACGGGCTCATCTGAAATATTAATAGTTACACCCTTATCAGTTTGATTAAAATGCTCTTTGGTCAATTGAATATTTTCGTAAAATGTAACGCCTCGATCAGTTAATTCTTCTTTTAGTAATGAGGCAACTTGTGGACTCTCGGTAGGAAGAACTCTGTCGTTCGCTTCGATTACTACTACATCAGTACCTAAATCATTCATCAGAGATGCAAATTCTAAACCAATAACTCCTCCACCTATGATTGCTAATCTTTGTGGTAGTGTATTTAACCTTAGGATATCATCACTCGATAGTATTTGTTGATGGTCAAAGTTAATGAACGGAAGAGATCGTGGTGACGACCCAGTAGCTATAAGCACATTTTTATTAGGTAGTATATCTGATTCGCCGTCTTCATATTCAACAGAAATTGTACCGCTTTGAGGAGAAAATATAGATGTTCCCATAATTCGTCCAATACCATTGTAAATATCTATATGATGATGTTTCATCAGTTGATTGACGCCTTTATGCAACTGTTTAACAATCGCATCTTTACGTTCTAAAATTTTAGGGAAATTAATTTTAAAATGATTGACATCAATTCCAAATGTATGTGCGTTTTTAATAGTATGATTGACTTCAGCCGATTTTAAAAGTGCTTTAGTAGGTATACATCCTTTATGTAAACACGTACCACCTAAGAGTGATTTTTCTACTATCGCTACTTTTTTTCCTAATTGAGAAGCTCTGATGGCGGCTACATATCCTGCCGTACCACCACCTAACACGACTAAATCATATTGTTTTTCTGACATGGTCTAACTCCTTAAATTTATAGAAGACTAAAAATACAAATATAAACTCTGTATTTTAGTCCTCTAGAGGTTTATTTAATGTTCACGCTATTCATTAGATAAAAAGAATAAACAAGAGATGAAAATAATAGTAGTATTAACATTATTGATATTTCTAATTACAATCTTGTTTTCTTCAATTTTAAATAATACCTAACTATTTTACATCATTTGTAATTTTAATCAAAACCAAAATCATTGTGCTTGAATTTGGTAATCATAATTAAATATTGTGATTTTGCTTAATCATTTCTTTTGCATTTTCTCTTGTGAGCTCAGTCACACTTGCTCCTGAAATCATACGTGCTATTTCATCTATTTTATTTTCATCTTTCAATTCTTTGACTTGAGTTGTAGTTCTATCAGCATTGGATGCCTTGCTTATAAGTAGATGATGATCACTCATTGAAGCTACCTGAGGTAAGTGTGAAATACAAATAACTTGAATGTATTGAGCAATATCTCGCATTTTTTCAGCCATTTTTTGTGCTGCTTGACCAGATACACCCGAGTCAACTTCATCAAAAAGAATCGCTGTTTGGCCACGTGATTTAACAAATATACTTTTTAGAGCTAGCATAATTCTTGAAAGCTCACCACCTGAAGCGATTTTATTAAGACTTTTAAGTGGTTCACCACGATTTGGACTAATTAAAAATTCCACAAATTCAATACCTTCAATTGTAGGTTCATCTAATGGTTTAAACGAAATCTCAAGGTTAGCATCTTTCATTTGTAAATTTTGTATTTCAGAAACAATATGGTCCCTTAACTCTCTCGCTACACGCCTACGTTCTTGAGAAAGTTTTTTTCCTATATCTATCACTTCGTTATAAAGTGTTTTAATTTCTTCCCTCAATTGTGACGTACTTTGTTCATAGTTTTCTATTTTATCAATTTCATTTGCAAGTTTACTCTGATAACCAATAAGTTCAGTAATATCCTTACCATATTTACGTTTTAAATTATTAAGTAAATTCATTCTGGATTCATACTCATTTAAAACTTGCTCATCGAATTCAGTGTTAGCCATTTCGTCGTAAATTTCATGTTTAGCATCTTCTAGTATATAGTAAAATTGATCAATGTCCTCTTTTAATCTTACGAATTTTTCTGGAACGATATCATTAATCGTTTGCAAGTAGTTGCTTAATTCGTACAACCTATCGGGTATTGCATTTTCATTAGTTAGAACTTGATGTGCGTTGTTTAAAGCTAGATTTAATTTTTCAGAGTTTTGAATTCTTTTAATATCGGATTCAAGTTGATCCACTTCGCCTTCTTTCAGTGAAGCTTCGGTTAGTTCCTCTAATTGAAACTTCATTAAGTCTAATCGTTGTAATAAAGCTTGATCTGCAGATTCTAATTCCTCTAATTCTTTACGTTTATTTTTATATTGCTTATAAGAAAGTTGATATTGATTAAGTAAATCTGAATATTGATTGTCTGCATAATCATCTAATAGTTGAAGATGATATTTTTGCTTAAGTAAAGACTGTGTTTCATGTTGCCCATGAATATCAAGCAGTTCTTGCATCACTTTTCTTAAGTCCTGTAGAGTGACAGTTTGATTATTAATTCGACATATACTCTTGCCAGAACTGAATATTTCTCTTTTAACTAATAGAAAATCTTCATCAACATCTATAGCTAAAGATTCTAGTATTTTAATTGCATCTTTACTCTCGTCTATATCAAAGATACCTTCGATAATCGCTTTCTTTTCGCCATGTCTGACGTAATCAGAAGAAGCTCTCATACCGATTAACTGTCCAATGGCATCAATAATGATAGATTTTCCTGAGCCAGTTTCACCACTCATAACTGTTAGACCGTCAGAAAAGTTTATATCAAGTTCGTCAATAATGGCAAATTGTTTTATTGATAAGGTTTGTAACATAAATTCATCGCATCCTTATAATAAATTGAAAATTCGAGTTTTGATTTCTTCACTCGCTTCTTCGTCTCGACAAATAAGTAAGCATGTATCATCACCACAAATTGTACCAAGCACCTCATCCCAATCAATTTGATCAAGTATAGCACCAATGGATTGAGCATTACCAGGAAGCGTTTTAAGTACTAGTAGATTACCAGTGCCTTCAATATTTACAAATGAATCCATTAAATATCTACCCAACTTCTCTAATGGATGATATCTACGATCATTTGGTAAACTATAAACATATTGTCCTGTAGGTGCAGGAACTTTAATTAATTGCAATTCTTTAATATCTCGTGAAACAGTAGCTTGTGTAACATTTAAATCATACTCATTCAAACGTTTAACTAGTTCATCTTGTGTTTCTATTTGTTCATTTGAAATTATCTCTCTTATTTTTATGTGTCTCACTGACTTTTTTGGCACAATTAACACCTCAAATTACGAATATTTATACATTGATTTTAACACATGGCGTTCTGAACTACTACTAAACACTATTTTGAAATTGTGAAGTTAAAATATCTAGTGAGCACTATATCAGTATTTATTACAAAATCACTTTCATAATTAATAATACTAAAATAAGTGTTTAGAAATATAAATGTGAATAATTCTTGTATATAAATTGAAGAATTAAAAAAGATTGCCTCATAGATAAGCTATGAAGACAACCTACAGATATAAATGTGTTATAACGTTAAAGTAAACATTCTGACGATAGTATAAAATTTTGTTATAAATTAATGGTCTCTGTTATAGAATAAATCTACAATATCGCTTAATTCTGAAGTATCATATTGATCAGAAATTTGATTTAAGCAGTTCAAGGCAAGACATTGATGATTGTTTAACTTTTCTTCTGCTCCATCTTTTCCAAGTAAAGAAACATAAGTATTTTTATGATTTTCTATATCACTGCCTACTTTTTTGCCAAGTTTTGATTCATCACCATATACATCCAGCAAATCATCTTTAATTTGAAACATCATTCCTAAATGATGACTAAATTCATCTAGATTCTTAGCAATATTTTGTTCAACTTGAGCAATGTCTACCGCGGCCATAACTGAAAAATTTAGTAAAGCACCTGTCTTAGTTTTATGAATTGACTCTAAAGTTTCTAAACGAATTGACTTCCCTTCACTTTCCATATCAAGCGCTTGGCCACCTACCATTCCCAAATGTCCACTTGCTTTTGAAAGTCTTTGTATAATATTTACTTTCACACTATCTTCAATGGTAGTATCATTAGAAACTAATTCAAAAGCTTTTGTTAATAATGCATCACCAGCAAGAATGGCTTTCCATTCACCATATACTTTATGATTTGTTAACTCTCCTCTACGGTAATCGTCATTATCCATTGCTGGTAAATCATCATGAATTAAAGAATAAGTATGAATCATTTCCAATGCTAATGCACTATTTAGTCCTTGTTGATAATCTTTATTAAGCATTTTTAGTGTTAATAATAATATGACTGGTCTGATTCTTTTACCACCAGCATTTAATGAGTATTTCATACTTTCTTCTAAATTAGTCTTTAATGGTGATGATTGTATTGATTTATTCAGTGATGTATTAATTATATCTATTAATTTATTCATCTGCAGTTTCTTCATTGCCTTCATCACCAACTTCTTCTTGCATTAATTCATTCACTTTTTTCTCTGCTTCTTTTAAAGTTGAATCACAATTAGCAGATAGTTTCATACCACGTTGGTATAAATCGAGGGATTCTTCTAAAGAAACTGCTTCATTATCCAATTTTTGAACGATATTTTCAAGTTCTTTCATCATTTCTTCGAAACTTTGCTTTTCTTTACTCATCATTACACCTTACTTTCTTAACCATTGCATCGACACTTCCGTCTTTCATTGTTAAAGATATTTTGTCGTTTTCATTCAATTTATGTGTGCTTGTAATCACTTCATCGTCTTTGTTGACAATTGCGTATCCCCTAAGCATCGTATTGGTAGGGCTTAAATTATTGAGATTTTCTAATTTATTTTTTAGCACTGTTTTTAAATTAGTAATGTTATTGGACATTATTTTGGACAATCTAGAATGCAATTGATAAACAGATTGCTTTTCTTGAGTAATCTGCTGATTTAAATTTTTAAAATTAAAACTTTGTTGAAGTAACTTGAGGTGATGTTTTGACTTTTCAACTTTAGTATTTAATAGAAGATTTAACTGTCTTTCTAATTCATCACGTTTTTGAATTTGTTGATCGTACAATAAACTCGGTTGCTTAAATTTGTAATATGATGATATTTGATTAAGTTGTTTCTTCTGATGTTCGATATATTGTTTTATATATCTTGATAATGTATATTCATACTGTTTAATTTGTTGTAATAACTCATATTGATCAGGTGTTGCTATAACAGCAGCTTGAGTAGGTGTCGCAGCTCTAACATCTGCTACAAAATCGCTTAATGTAAAATCAGTCTCATGACCTACAGCTGATATAATAGGTGTTTGACAATTAAAGATGGCTTTAACAACATCTTCTTCATTAAAGTTCCACAAATCTTCAATTGAACCACCACCGCGTCCAACTATTATTGTATCAACATCTAATGAATCGGCATATTGAATCTTTTCTATTATATCTTGCCTAGCCTGCGTGCCTTGAACAAGGGTACTGATTTGAATTTGCTCGACCAAAGGGTAGCGATTATTAATCGTACTATGTATGTCTCTAATGGCTGCACCTGTACTCGCTGTTAAAACCGCTATTTTCTTTGGATACTTTGGTATAAGTTTTTTGTTACTTTGATCAAAATAGCCTTCTTTTTTCAATTTCTTTTTTAGTTGTTCAAGCTTTTGGTATAAATTACCAATACCATCGATTTGCATCTTATTAACATAAATTTGATAATTTCCTCGTCTTTCATAAACAGAAACGCGAGCTTCAATTAAAACCTCATCACCTTCTTTAGGCTCAAAGCCTAACTTAGAAGCATTTCCTTTAAACATCATTGCACTGATGACACTTTCTTTGTCCTTGACATTAAAATATAAATGTCCGCTTGAGTGCTTTTTAAAGTTAGATAATTCTCCTTTGATAAGAACTGATTGAAGATGAGGATCTTGGTCAAATTTATATTTTATATATTTAGTTAGTGCAGAAACACTTAAATATTCAGTCATAGTTATCACTCATTTTAATCATTTATATTACTTAAAACACCATTAACAAATTTATAATGATCATCATCACTAAACTGTTTTGTAAGTTCTACAGCTTCATTAACAACTACTTTTTTAGGTGTATCGCTGTGCAATATTTCAAACGTTGCCATTCTTAAAATAATACGATCTGATTTCAGTAAACGATCGATAGACCAGTCTTTTAAATGGGGTTTTATTGTGTCGTCTAAAACGATTTGATGATCTTTGACTCCAGT
Organism: Staphylococcus sp. MSU001; assembly: GCF_052976705.1. Lineage (NCBI taxonomy): Bacteria > Bacillati > Bacillota > Bacilli > Caryophanales > Staphylococcaceae > Staphylococcus > Staphylococcus sp. MSU001. The sequence goes on along the minus strand of NZ_JBRIKK010000001.1, from coordinate 60,936 downwards.
AACTAACCAGTATATAAAATCAAAGTCTAAATCAGAATGATCATCTTTAATAAATTCAATTGCTTCTTGAATTGTTAAATCCGTCTCTTTTATTTCAAGTTGAAATAAAGTTTGAAAAGCTTGTATTCTTGCATCTTTACGACTCATATTTTACTCCTTCAAATGTATTTATAAAATTATAGGTACAACTTTCTAGTTAAAGTGCACCTATAATTTAAATTATTTATTTTTCTGCTACGATACTTCTGATGTGAATATTAATTTGCTGTGGTTCAATAGCTGTCATTGTCGTAATTGAATTGAAAATCGCTGATTGAATTTGATTTGCAGTTTTAGAAATATTTACGCCATGTTTTAGAGAACAAAATACATCAATGTATATTCCGTCTTCTTTAGCTTCGATTTTTAAATCTCTGTTTAAATTTTTTCGACTAATCTTCTCTAGATTTGTTTTTTTTAATTCAGCAAAATGACCTGTAATGCCTTCTACTTCTGATGTCGCAATGGATGCGATAACAGATAATACTTCTGGTGCTATTTCAATTTTTCCTAAATTAGATTGAGAATAATCTGCTACATTGACCATCCTTTATCCTCCTATTGGTTATTATCGTCCATAATATTATACTTTTCTAGGAATTTTGTATTAAATTCCCCACTTCTAAAAATATGATTATTTAGAAGTCTTAAGTGGAATGGAATCGTAGTGTCGATACCTAAAACAAGATATTCACTTAAAGCACGAATGCCTGTCATAATTGATTCTTCACGTGTAGGTTCGTGAACTATAAGTTTTGCCACCATGGAGTCATAGTAAGGTGGTATCGTATAATTAGTATAACATGCTGATTCAATTCTCACTCCAAAACCGCCTGGGGCAAGATATTGGGTAATCTTGCCTGGTGAAGGCATAAAGTTTTTGTAAGGATTTTCAGCATTGATTCGAAATTCAATGGCATGACCGTTAATGGAAATATCTTCTTGTTTAAAAGGTAACGCTTCACCCATAGCAACTTTGAGTTGTAATTTTACTAAATCTACTCCTGTTACCATTTCAGTTACTGGGTGTTCGACTTGAATACGTGTATTCATTTCCATGAAATAAAATTGATTATCATCTAAATCATATATAAATTCAATTGTACCTGCGTTTTCATAATTTACAGCTTTTGCAGCTCTGATTGCAGCATTACCCATTTCTTGGCGTTTATCTTCACTTAATACTGGTGAAGGTGCTTCTTCAACGAGTTTTTGCATTCTTCTTTGAATTGTACAATCACGTTCACCTAAATGTATAACGTTTCCATAAGTATCGCCAATAATTTGAATCTCTATATGTCTAAAGTTTTCTATAAATTTTTCTAAGTATAAACCGCCATTTCCGAACGCTGTTTCAGCTTCTTGTTGTGTCATACGGTAACCAGTTTCAAGTTCTTTCTCATCACGAGCAACCCGAATACCTTTTCCACCACCACCTGCAGTGGCTTTGATGATAACTGGATAGCCAATTTTTTTAGCAGTTTTTTTAGCGTCATCTATACTTTGAATAAGCCCTTCACTTCCTGGTACTACAGGTACATTGGCTTTAATCATTTCAGCTTTAGCAATATCTTTTATTCCCATTTTTTGAATTGATTGATAGCTTGGCCCAATAAATTTTAATTGGCATGCTTCACACAATTCAGCAAAATCACCATTTTCAGCCAAAAAGCCGTATCCAGGATGAACACCATCACATCCTGTAGAAGTAGCGATAGATAAAATATTTGGTATATTTAAATAAGAATCTTTTGATAAAGTAGGACCGACGCAATATGCTTCATCAGCAATTTGAGTATGTAATGCATCTTTGTCACCTTCTGAGTATATAGCTACTGTTTGAATACCTAAATCGTGTGCCGCTCTTATTATTCTTACTGCGATTTCACCACGATTAGCGATTAGAATCTTCTTCATTATTTCACCTTAAATAACGGCTGGCCATACTCTACCATTTGTCCGTCTTCTACTAAAATTTCTACGATTTCACCTGTTGTTTCGGCTTGAATCTCATTAAATAATTTCATAGCTTCTAATATACAAACAGTACTGTCATTCGTAACTTTATCTCCTACTTGAACATATGCTTCTTCATCTGGTGAAGGTGATTTATAAAATGTACCAACCATTGGTGCATTAATGGTATTGTAATTATTATCACTACTTTGTTCATCATTATAGCTATCTGATGGTTTTTGTTGTGTTTCATTATCGATTTGCGCATGAGTTATCGGTTGAGTTGGTTGTTGAGTAACTTGTGGTGTAACTATTTCAGTCTCTTTTTCTTTTTTTAAATTAACTACGCTGCCTTTATTATCTTCAATATTTATTTCAGTTAAATTAGATTGGTCAAGAATTTCGATTAATTCTTTTATTTCTTTAAAGTTCATTTCTTACTGACTCCTTAGGTTTGTTTTCATCTACCCATCTATTTTACTTGAGTAAAAGATTCAATTCAAGCATGTTCATTAAACATCAAAACGTCGTTATTTATTTAAATATTTTAGAGATTGATTGAAGGCATAAAAAAGACACTCGTTTCGTTTTATTTTTTGTATTTTTAACGAAACGGTGTTTTAAAAGTTGCTTTGCTGAATTGTACACTCTGTATATCAACTCGATATTTTAGATAAGATACCATTTATAAATCAAATGATTTCAGTTAGTATTTCTATACCTTTTTCCAATTGTTTTTTAGTGATACTCAATGGAGGTAATAACCTAATCACATTTGTACCAGCTGTTAAAATGATTAACCCTCTACGTTTAGCTTCTCGCACGATTTGAATAGGATCATTATTGATCTCTATTCCTACCATTAAGCCTATACCACGGACTTCAATTACATTTCTTTTATTTGCTAAACCTTTTCTTAAGTTTTCAATAAGAAATTGACCCTTTGATTGAACATCATTCATCAAATCAGCATGATTAATGATAGTAAGCGTTTGTTTTGCAGCGGCTAATGATAATCTATTTCCTCCAAAAGTTGTGCCATGAGAACCATAGCCAAATGCATGACCTAAATTCTTTTTGCCTAACATTGCTCCAATAGGAAGGCCGTTACCTAACCCTTTAGCTAATGTGATGATATCTGGAGACAATTGATAATGTTCATGAGCATATAACTTACCAGTTCTACCTATGCCCGTTTGAACTTCGTCTACAATTATAAGAATATCTTTTTGTATACAATACTCATTTAATTGCTTCACAAATAAAGGGTCAGCAGGTAGTACTCCTGATTCACCTTGAATGATTTCTATAATTACAGCTGCAGTATTATTTGAAGTTAATGATTTAAATGAATTGAAATCGTTAAAAATAGCAAATTTGAATCCAGGAACAACCGGACCAAATTGATCTGTAATTTTCTTTTGTCCTGTTGCAGACATTGCGCCGTACGTTCTGCCGTGAAAAGACTTTTTAAAAGCAATAATTTCCGACTTGCCAGTAGCTTTACGTGCGAGTTTAATAGCCGCCTCATTCGCTTCTGTTCCACTGTTGCAAAAGAAAGCTAAATAATCTTGTTGACCAATTAATTTTTGAGCCACTTCCTCTTGAATACTACTTAGGTATAAATTGGGTGAATGCCATATTAAATTCAGTTGATTAAGTACTGCTTGGTAAATTTCCATATTAAAACCTAGATTTGTGACACCTATACCTGACGAAAAATCTAGGTAAACATTATTATCTTTATCAATTAATTCATTTTCATTAGCATCAACAAATTCTATATTGTCCCGTTTGTAATTATTAAAAAGATAACTCATCATTAATCACCCCTTATGATTGTTCCTTTTTGTAAATTATTTGCAATTAAAATCGATTCAACGCCTGATTCTACTGTTTGGATTGCACTCTCAATTTTAGGTATCATGCCGCCAGTAATTATTTTATTTTCAATTTTTGTTTTTGCCTCCTTAATTGTAAGAGTAGCAAGCGTTTTATCTTTTTCAATTACACCAGGGACATCAGTCATATATACTAATTTTTCGACTTTTAGTTTCTTAGCAATTGCGGTGGCGAGGTGATCAGCATTAACATTAAGATATTCCCCTTGCTCATTTACACCCAAACTAGTGATAATTGGTATAATGTCGCGTGATAAAATATTTTCTAATAGCATCGTGTTGATTTCTTTAACTTTCCCAACGTAACCATAGATATTTTTATTTAAAAATTCGGCGCTCACAAGTTCTTTTATCTTTTCTTTGAATTGAAAAAATTCTAAATTAGATTCTTTAAGTCTCACTAAAAGTTGGTGTCCTACTATGTTAATTAAAGCATCATATATGATAGGTAAGTCATTTTTAGCAGTCACTCTCATGCCATCAATTTTAATAGTTGAATGATTGTTTTTAGTTAATAAATCACTGATGACTTGGCCGCCACCGTGAACAATAATTATTTTTTTGTTTTCAAGGTGCCAAGCTTTAACTTGTTGTATAAACGCGTCGTTTAAATTTTCTATAGCTATACCACCGAGCTTAATTACGATGATGTTTTTCATATGTTCCTCCTAAGTGGTGTAAAGTGCGTTGATTTTAACGTAGTCATACGATAAATCACATCCCCATGCTTGACCTTCGTAATTTCCTTGATGAAGGTCAAGTTCAATTGATATTTCTTCAGCACTCATTATTTCTTGAATTTCTTCTTTATCGTACTTTACTGGTGAGGATCTTATTAATACAGGTATCCTACCGATAAAAATGTCTACCTGATTAATATCAAAATTTGTTTTAGCGTAACCTGCAGAAGCAATAATTCTACCCCAATTAGGATCTTCGCCAAAAATTGCGGTTTTTACCAAACTTGAACCCACCACACTTTTAGCAATCATTCTTGCAGCACTAGATTCTTTTGCACCTTTAACCGTGACTTCTATTAATTTAGAAGCACCTTCGCCATCCCTTGCAATACTTTTAGCTAAATCGGTCATAATATATAGAAGCATCTGCTTAAATTTATAGTAGTCTTCACTGTCTTTTTTAATTTCGTTATTATTTGTACATCCATTTGACATTACAAGCACCATATCATTTGTTGAAGTATCACCATCTACAGTGATTTGATTGAATGTAACTTCAACTACATCTTTTAAAGCTTGTTGTAATGTTTGTGATGAGATGTTAGCGTCACAGGTTATAAATGCTAGCATTGTAGCCAAATTAGGATGTATCATTCCTGACCCTTTTGCTACACCTGCCATCGTTACTGTATCGTTACCAAAAACTTCGTTTACAACGCATGTTTTTGTATGAGTATCCGTTGTTAATATCGCTTTTGCAAAGTCATCAGCATTACCGTTTTTAACTAGTTTGGAAAAGCCATTCTCTAGAATAGACATTGGCATCATCTTTCCAATAACACCTGTAGATGCGACACCTACATATTCTTGTTGAATTTGCAATTTATTTGCGGCCAGTTGTTGCATTTTAAAGGCATCTTTTTCCCCTTGTTTACCAGTACAAGAATTAGCAATACCTGAATTAACAACAATAGCTTGCATTTTACCACTTTTTTCGATGCTGTTTTTTGTTAATTTTAATGGTGCAGCAATCACCTTATTAGTTGTAAATACACCTGCTACATTTGCAGGTACTTCTGAAACAATCCAACCAAAGTCTAATTTTTTCTTTTTAAAGCCAGCGTGCAGACCATCAGCTGCAAACCCAAGAGGACTTGCAATATTTCCCTTAATTATATTCATTATTTAGTCCCCCTATATTAGATATATAAAGGTGCCAAAATTAGACCATCAGTTTCGTCGAAATTAAACATCAGATTCATATTTTGAATAGCTTGGCCAGCGGCACCTTTAATTAAATTATCAATAACTGATGAAATTGTTAAAACACCCGTAGTTTCGTTATAAACAAAACCAATATCAGTGTAATTTGTTCCTATTACTTCATTTAACTGTGGTAACCCATCTTTAATTCTTATGAAAGGCTTATTTTTATATACAGTCTTGTAGGTAGATTCTATTTGATTTATTTTCACTCCACTTTCAAGCTGTGTGTATATAGTTGCAACAATACCTCTGTTAACCGGAATAAGTGATGTAGAAAACTGAATATTCTGTAAATTTTTGTTAAAAAACTGCAACGTTTGTACAATTTCAGGAATATGTTGATGTTTATTAAGTTTATACGTCACATAATTATTGTTTACATTTACATAATGGGTTGACTGATTTAATTTTTTACCAGCTCCAGTAAGACCACTTTTAGCATCAACAATTATAGAATCAACACGGATTAAATGATTGCTGATTAAGGGATATAGTGCTAATTCAGTTGCAGTTGCATAACAACCAGGGTTAGCAATAAATCTATTGCAATGACTAATATTCATTACTTCTGAAAGACCGTATGTAAAACGCTTTTGTATATCTACAGTACACGGTGATTTTTTATACCATTTGAGATAAACATCTGGAGATAAACGATGGTCACCTGATAAGTCTATGACAGGAAAATTATTATTAACGAAATTTTTAGATAAATCTTTTGCAACGCCACTTGGAGTGGCAAAAAATACCAAATCTGAATGTGTCATAATAAATTCACTGTCGAAAGCCTGAATTTCTTTATCACAAATACCTTTCAAATGAGGGAATATATCAGAAATTTGCACTCCCACTTCTTTTGTGGCATGAATCGATGAAACAGTTATATGAGGGTGATTTAGTGCTAATCTTAACAATTCTAGTCCTGTATAGCCTGTGATACCTACTATAGAAATATGCATATATACACTCCTTATTGTATTATTATGTAATTATATACATATTTATTAATAATTACAATACTATACTTTGTAATTTTACATTTTGAAAACAAAAACTCCAAAGTATAACATCTTATTGATGTATACTCTGGAGTATAGTTAATTAGTGTTTATCCTCTAGAAATGTAACTTCCATCACTAGTATTTATCACTAGTGTGTCACCTTCATTTACAAATAAAGGTACATTTAGTGTATAACCTGTTTCAACAGTCGCAGATTTTGTTGCGCCAGTGGCAGTATCACCTTTGATTCCAGGTTCAGTTTCAGTAACTTCAAGCTCTACAGTTTTTGGTAATTCAACACCAATAACTTCACTTTCATAAGATTGAACTTGAACTTCCATGTTCGCTTTTAAATAATTTAATTCATCTTTTAAGTAGTCACCAGGTAATTCGATTTGATCAAATGTCTCGTTATCCATGAATACGTGGTTATCGCCATCAGCATATAAATATTGCATACGACGATTCTCGATCATTGCTTGTTCAACCTTTTCGCCAGCTCTGAAAGTTTTTTCTTGAATAGCACCTGTTCTTAAATTACGTAATTTAGAACGAACAAAAGCTGAGCCTTTTCCTGGTTTGACATGTTGGAAATCAATAACTTTCCAGATTCCGTTATCAACAGAAATCGTTAAACCTGTTTTAAAATCATTTACTGAAATCATTCAGTCTCCTCCTCAATTATACGCGCTTACTCTAAAATAATAAGGTCTTTTGAGCAATTAGTAAAGACATGACATCCATTTTCTGTAATAAGAATGTCATCTTCTATTCTAACGCCACCCAATCCCTCAATGTATATACCTGGTTCTATAGTAACACAGTTATTTATATTTAATTCATCTGAACTATTTTGAGATAATAGTGGACCTTCATGAATATCAAGGCCAATACCATGACCAAGTGAGTGGCCAAACTGCTCACCATAATTGTGAGATGAAATATACTTTCTAGATATAGCATCTGCTTCTTTTGCAGTCATACCTGGTTTGATTTCTTCAATAGCTTTCTTTTGAGAAGTTAGAACTATATTAAATATTTCTTTGAGTTTTGGATCCGGTTCTCCTATGGCAAACGTGCGTGTAATATCGGAACAATAACCTCTATAGTATGCACCAAAATCTAATGTAATCATATCTCCCTTTTCAATACGCTTATCACTTGCAACACCATGCGGTAATGCACCTCGGTAACCTGAAGCTACTATTGTGTCGAATGAAGGGCCATCTGCACCTAATTCTAACATCTTACTTTCTAATTTAGCTTTGATTTCTCGTTCTGTCATTCCGATACTTACTTGAGTGAGGATATATTCATATGTTTGATCTACTATCTTAGCCGCTTGTTGAATGAGCTGAATTTCTTCCTTATTTTTAATTTCTCTAATCTTATCAATTTCATTAGATATGCTTATTAAAGTAATTAATCCTTTATTAAGTTCAACATAAGTATCATAACTGATTAAATGACCTTCAAAACCAATATTTGATAAATTTTCTCTTTCTAATATACATTTAATTTCAGAAATCAAACTTGATTTTCGATTTATAATTTCAAAATCTTGTGCCTGTTCTGTAGCTTGGTCTATATATCTAAAATCAGTAATAAGATATTGTTTTTTAGGTGTTATGATTAGTGCACCACTTGTACCAGTAAAATCTGAAAGGTAACGTCTATTATAATCTGATAATACGATGATTGCATCTAAGTGCTTATGTTCAATGATATCTTGAACTTTTCTTAATTTATTCATTATTTCCCTCCTACGTTTACATTTGTACATTTTTATTTTATACATTAGAATGATAGCATAACTAGTAATAATAATAATAGTTTTTGGTTTAGGGAGAATACAATGAAAAAGTTAATATTAATAGTTGGTGCGAGCAGTTTGCTAATGGGTTGTGGGAGTCAGAACTTATCTCCTTTAGAAGATAAAACGACTGAGTTACGTGATGATAATCATCAATTAAAACTTGATATTCAAGAACTTAATCAAGAAATTGGCGAACATAAATCTAAAATAGCCGCCCTTAAACAAGATAAAGAAAATACTAAAGAAGCTTCATCTAATAAGTTAAAAATAAAAAATTTAAAAGCATCATCTGATTATTATGATTCTATTGCAAAAGCCATTAAAGATTATAGAGATATTGAGTCAAAAGTTAATAAAAATAATAATAAAGTGACGATTCAAAGAAAATTAGATGACATTTCAAATAATATTGACAGTTCTTTCATTAAATATAAAGAATCTGTAGACTCTGAATCACAATCTGAAGAAGATAAGAAAAAAGAAAAAGAAATACGTCAACTTAATAAAGACTTATCTTCAGCATTCAATACAATTAAAAAAGGATATGAAACGAAAGATAATAAAAAAATAGAAAAAGGTCAAAAAAAACTTGCAACAATAAATACAAATTTAAATTAATAGGAGTTTTGAGATGCGTAAATTCATCTTTTATTTAATATTAGCGATAGCTGCATTTGGTTTAATGATGAATCTTGATGAGTTTTTATTTTCAATTATGAAAGCTATTATTAGTTTTGCAATTATAGCTTTAATTATTTATATTATATATTATTTCTTCTTTTTAACAGAAGATCAAAGGAAGTATAAAAAAGCACTTCGTAAATATAAAAGACAAAAAAGAAAGCAATAAGGCGATATCAAATGATTTCGCCTTATTGCTTTCTTCATAATTATTTACGGTACATCCATGCTTCAGAGCGATATTTTTCTTCGAGTTCTTGTACTTCCTCTTTTTGTTTTTCCGTTAATTCTAGAGGTTTAAAATCTATATTCAGTCCTTTTTTAAAACCTGATTTAAAGGCGTTCTCCATTTCATTTAATGTAATATGTTGATTTGAAATGTCATTAATAGCTACAGCTTTTTGAACAAAATTTTCTTTCATTTTCGCTTTTAGTCGTTCATTTTTAAATATAAACATATCAAATAAATCATCGATATCTATATCTTGTAAAATTGAACCATGTTGAAGAATGACACCTTTTTGTCTGGTTTGAGCGCTACCTGCAATTTTTCTGCCTTCTACTACAAGCTCATACCAACTAGGTGCATCAAAACATACCGAACTTCGTGGTTGCTTTAATTTGTCTCGTTCTTCTTTAGAACGGGGGATAGCGAAATAAGTTTCAAAACCTAAATTTTTAAAACCTTCTAATAATCCTTGTGAAATAATTTTATAAGCTTCAGTTACAGTTGAAGGCATATTTGGATGAGACTCTGGAACAATAACACTATATGTTAATTCTTTATCGTGTAACACGCCTCTACCACCTGTTTGACGTCTTACTAAGCCATAGCCCTTTTCTTTTACTTTATCAATATCAATTTCTTTTTGGAGCCGTTGAAAGTAGCCTATTGAGAGTGTTGCAGGATTCCAAGTATAAAATCTTATAACTGGATCAATTTCTCCACGCGATACAAAATTTAGTAACGCTTCGTCCATTGCCATATTATAATAAGGATTTTTGCTTCCAATATTTATAAAATTCCATATTTCAGTCATAATCATACCCCTATCGAAATATTAAAATTAAAACTATTATGTTTCTCTTTGTATATTTAGATTATGTGATATAAACATAATCTAACTCGAAAAAATATTTTGATAAATTGTACTAACAGTCTTATAATTATAATATCGGTAAATTAGGGAGGATGCAAGATGAGTATCTCTTTGTACATTGCAATTGGTATTATTGTTATTATCATTGCATATATGATTATCCAACAAATTCTTAATAAGCGAGCTGTAAATGAATTAGACCAGAATGAATTCCATAAGGGTTTAAGAAAAGCTCAAGTTATTGATGTGAGGGAAAAAGTGGATTATGATTATGGACATATTAATGGTGCACGTAATATTCCTATCACAGTATTTAAGCAACGATTTCAAGGACTAAGAAATGATCAACCTATTTATTTATGTGATGCTAATGGTATAGCAAGTTATCGTGCTGCACGTATATTAAGAAAAAATGGATATAAAAATATTTACATGCTTAAAGGCGGTTACAAAAAATGGACAGGTAAAATAAAATCTAAAAAGTAATTTTACGAAATGATGTCTTTAAGTTATTAAACTCTTTGAAAGGATTAGGTTAATAGATGCTTTCAAAGAGTTTTTTAGATGATGATATATAAATCATTTAAAGAAAATTCTGGACATAAAGTTCCAGGATAAGTAAATAAGGACAATTTCTATTGAAAAATATAGGAATTGTCTTTTTTATAAATTTTTGATCATTTTCAGCTCGTTGAGCTGTTACTTTTCTTATATTAAGTTCCATTAGTAGACATCCTAGTTCTCTTTTGGCTTTATATATACCTTGAACAGACATTCGAGTGAAACCTAAAATAGCCTTCATAAATCTAAAAACAGGCTCCACACTAAATTTTCTTTGACTGTAGATGGTTTTTGTTTTTGGTTCTGAAAACTTTTTATTAATTTGCGCTTTAAAATATTCCAAACTATAATTCTTCATTATTTTTTGTTTGTTTTGAATTGAAGTTCATACATTGGTGTGTTTCAGAGGACACTCTGAACAATCATCACATTTATTTATTTTAAAGTCTCGTTTAAAACCATATTTATCATGACGATAGGCATATCTTTTAAATCCTGGTCTTTGATTGTTTGGACAAATGAAATCATCGTTAATTTAGTTTAGTAATGTTTATTAAATTATACGAAAGTGCCTTATTTTTTAAAGTATTTCAATGTAAAATTACATATAAACACAAAGTATTTTGGCGAGACTCTTGAGGGAACAGGACAAGCTGAAGACTACAGACTGAAGCTGTCCCCTAAGAAAGCGAGCCAACAATAAGAAGAATTGTAAATAAAGAAGCCAGTAAATGAATTATAAAAAACTCATTTACTGGCTATTTTGCTAGGAATGATGTCCCAGCCGCTTTCTTTATTTATATAATTTTCATATTGAGAACGACTCGTCATCAAAAGGTACCGTCTCAGCCCGTATAGAGGATTGGCGCACCTTTCTCAAAAATATCATAAAAAAGCTACGTATTAACATCAAATCTAATTTTTAAATGCTTTAAAAAAGATATTTTCTATTTAGTAAAAGATTAGTATAAGTTAACTTTTGATTATTGTAACTTATAGAAGTTTTAGCTAGTATAAAGATTTCTTTTTAGTGATTTAATTATTTTCAGAATCAATATTTGTGTGTTCTTTATACTTTTCGTTCTTAAGTTCTTCAAATTTAAGAATTGGTTTTCGTGCTGCAGTCGTCTCATCTAATCGGTCAATTATAGTTGTATGTGGTGCTTCTAAAACTTTATCTGGATCATTTTTTGTTTCATTAGCGATTTGAATCATCGCATCAATAAAGTAATCAAGTGTTTCTTTAGATTCAGTTTCTGTTGGCTCAATCATCATTCCTTCTTCGACATTGAGAGGAAAATATATTGTAGGTGGATGCACACCAAAATCTAACAGTCGTTTAGCCATATCTAATGTTCTGACACCATATTGTTTTTGTAAAGTTCCACTTAATACAAATTCATGTTTACAATATTGATTGAACGGAATTTCAAAGTGATTTTTAAGGCGAGATTTAATATAATTCGCATTAAGAACGGCAGCTTCAGATACTTCTTTTAAACCATTGGCTCCCATTGATCTGATATAAGTATATGCTCTTAAATAAATACCGAAATTTCCGTAAAACGGTTTTACTCGTCCAATTGAATTTGGAATATCATTGTCATATTTATATCTATCATTATCTTTTATAACCATAGGCTTAGGTAGATAACTGGCTAATTTCTCTACTACTCCAACTGGTCCTGATCCTGGTCCACCACCGCCATGAGGACCAGTGAATGTTTTGTGCAAATTAAGATGTACTGCATCAAAGCCCATATCACCAGGACGTACTTTATCTAAAATAGCATTTAAATTTGCCCCATCGTAATATAATAAACCACCTGCTTCATGAACGATTTTCCCAATTTCAATAATATTCTGTTCAAATATACCTAATGTATTTGGATTAGTTAACATGATTGCAGCTGTATTGTCGTTTACTACTCTTTTTAAATCTTCTATGTCAACTTCCCCACGTTGATTAGATTTTACAGTTACTGATTTAAATCCAGCAAATGAGGCAGAAGCAGGATTAGTACCATGTGCTGAATCAGGTACTATTACTTCATCTCGATGGCTTTGTCCATTTTTTTCATGATAAGCTTTAAAAATCATTAAAGCGGTCCATTCACCATGCGCACCTGCAGCAGGTTGTAGGGTAACTTCATCCATACCAGTAATTTCTTTCAATTCTTCTTGTAAACTATATATAATTTCAAGAGAACCTTGGACGTGTTCTTCTTCTTGTAAAGGATGAGATTCACTAAAACCAGAAATACGAGCTACCTTTTCATTAATTTTAGGATTATATTTCATCGTACATGAACCTAATGGATAAAATCCAGTATCAACCCCGAAATTTTTATTTGATAGTTCAGTGTAATGTCTAACTAAATCTAATTCTGAAACCTCAGGAAACTCAGCCTTATGTTTACGAATATACTTATCATCTAAGAGCGAAGCAATATTGATATTTTCAATGTCATTTTGTGGTAAAGAATACGCATATCTATCTTTTTTGGATCTTTCAAATATTAAAGGGCTTGATTTACTAATCATTTAACTCACCTGCTTTCATAACAAAATCATCTATTTCATCTTTAGATCTTAACTCTGTAACTGCGACTAACATATGGTTTTTAAAATCATCTGATACTTCACCTAAGTCAAAACCACCAATGTACCCATATTCTGCTAATTTAAGATTAATATTTTTTATTGGTTGATTAAATTTGACTACAAATTCATTAAAAGATTGTGCTTTTAGTACCTCAAAACCATGCTCTTCAAACTTATTTTTAGCATAATTAGCATTTATAAGATTTTGAACTGCAATTTCATAAATCCCTTGTTTACCTAAAGCAGACATTGCTATTGAAGATGCAAGTGCATTTAAAGCTTGATTTGAACAAATATTAGAAGTGGCTTTATCACGACGGATATGTTGTTCTCTAGCTTGTAAGGTGAGAACAAATCCACGATTACCTTCGTCATCTTGAGTTTGTCCAACTAATCGACCAGGTACTTTTCTCATTAATTTCTTTGTTGTAGCAAAATATCCACAATGTGGACCCCCAAATTGGGTAGGAATACCAAAAGGCTGTGTATCTCCCACTACTATGTCTGCCCCGAATGTACCTGGTGGTGTTAGTAATCCTAAAGAAAGTGGATTGGCGTATACGATAAATAAAGCTTTCTTATCCTTTATATAATTATTAATTTGTTCTAAATCTTCAATAGAACCATAAAAGTTTGGATATTGTACAGCGACAGCTGCTGTGTTGTCATCGATAAGTTGTTCTAATTTTTCTAAATCAGTAATAGTACCTTTAAGGTCAACTTCAATTATTTCAAATTCATCACGAGTTTTGGCGTATGTGTGTAGAATTTGTAAGGCTTGATAATGTAGTCCACTTGAAACTACAATTTTATTTTTTTTCGTATGACTTAGCGCCAATATACATGCTTCAGCAAAACTAGTCATACCATCATACATAGAAGAATTTGCTACATCCATATCTGTTAATTCACAAATGAGTGTTTGAAATTCAAAAATTGCTTGTAACTCACCTTGAGAAATTTCAGGTTGATAAGGTGTATATGCGGTGTAGAATTCAGATCTTGAAATCATTGCATCGACAACAGCAGGAGTATAATGATCATAAACGCCCGCACCCAGAAATGTTGCATGTGTTTCTTTAGTTGTATTTTTAGCTGCGAGACGATTTAACCTTCTAAGTAATATCGTCTCCGCTTCGCTTTCGGCAATGTTTAAATTTCTTTTTAATAAAATATCTGTAGGTATATCATCAAATAATTCGGAAATAGACTTTGCCCCAATACTATTTAGCATTTCATTTTTATCTTGTTCAGTTAATGGTATATAACGATGACTCAATATTTACACCCCTTTAAATTTATTTCTCAATTTGATTTTTTTTAACTATTTTTGCCTCAACTTGACGCTTACGTATTTGCACTATTACTTTTTTGCCCATTTCAAATGCACCTCTATCTATTATTGCAAGTGCTATAGATTTACCAGAAGATGGGGATTGTGTTCCTGATGTAACGAAACCAATTTGATTACTATTTTCATCTAGTACTTCATAACCTGTTCTAGCAATGCCTTTACCTAATAGTTCAAGACCTACTGTTCTACGCTCGGAACCATTTTCCTTTTGAGCTTTGAGTACTGATTTGCCAATAAAATCATTTGCAATTAACGGTTTAGCAGCGAAGGCTATTCCTCCTTCATAAGGAGTAATTGATTCAGATAAATCTTGACCATGTAAAGGTAATCCAGCTTCAAGTCTTAGAGTATCACGAGCACCTAAACCGCATGGTGTAACATCGTATTTTAATAATTGTTCCCATATATCCTTAGTATCTTCTTGCTTACAGTAAATTTCAAAGCCATCTTCTCCAGTATAACCAGACTGCGAAAGAATAATAGATTTACCAAAAAGTTGTACATTCTGTTTAAATTCAAACATTGCCATATGGCTTACATCTACATCCACTAATTCATTTATCAATGCTCTTGAACGAGGACCTTGAATAGCTAATTGTCCGTATTTGTCTGAAGTATTGCTTACATCTACGGTGAAATTAGAGCTATGTTTTTTAATCCATTGATAATCTTTATTGGTATTTGCAGCATTTACAATAAGCAAGTAGTGGTTTTCATTAAGTTTATATGTAACTAAATCATCAATGACTCCACCTTCTTCATTACATAAAGCACTATACATTGCTTTATCATTTGTTAGAAGATTTGTATCATTAGAAAGGATGTATTGTATAAATTGTTCTGCATCTTTACCACTAATCTCTATCTCTCCCATATGACTTACATCAAAAAGACCAACATTATATCTAACTGCGTTATGTTCTTCTTTGATACTTGAGAATTGAACAGGCATTGCCCATCCACCAAACTCAACAATTTTAGCACCACTATCAACGTAATTTTGATATAAAGGTGTTTTTTTCAAATCTGTTGTCATACTTGTACCCCCAATTAATAATTTTTAAAAAACAGGATAGCATAAAGCTACCCTGTTTTAATACTCATTTCAGGAATGCGTCACAGTATTATCCTTTTGCCTGAGAGTTTCGTTATTTCACTTGCACCTTCGGCGATAGAGAGTCAAAATTGTAATAGACTATAATCGTTTAACTCATAATGATTCAAGTTTTGATCTCTATTCTCTCTAATACTGATCAATCGCTTAATAATTTTGTTTTAATTAAAGTACAAATTTCAGAGACACTCTGTGCACTATCAACTTTCATGAATGCGATTTCATTATATCTTGAAAGTCTTGAAGAATACAAGGCATCAAGTTGGTTAAGATTTTTACTTTTAGCATTGGGTCTATGTGAATCATTTTTAACTCGTTTGAAAATGATTTCAATGTCACAATCTAGCCAAACCACATGCTTTTGGCTTTTTAAGAGCTTTAATGAATTCGTATCTTCTATAATACCTCCTCCAGTTGAAATAATATCGAAAGTATTGAGACATGCTTTTAGGTACTTTGTCTCCAATGATCTAAAACCTTTTTCTCCGATATCATTAAATATATCAGGTATAGATTTACATTCATTTACTTCAATAAATTTATCTAAATCCACATAACTTAAATTATATAAATCTGAAAGATATTTTCCAACAGTGGTTTTACCAGTTCCCATGAAACCAACTAAAATAATAGGCACTTGAATACTCTTCAAATTAATCTACCTCTTTTAACTTATTAACGATAACTTTATTGTAGTAAACATCTAAGTTATGTATTGTCTTTAATTTTAAACTATATTGAGAGATATAAAAAGATATAATTGATAAATAAATTGAAAAAATTACTATTAAATATAAACTAAT
Source organism: Staphylococcus sp. MSU001 (assembly GCF_052976705.1). Lineage (NCBI taxonomy): Bacteria > Bacillati > Bacillota > Bacilli > Caryophanales > Staphylococcaceae > Staphylococcus > Staphylococcus sp. MSU001. The sequence goes on along the minus strand of NZ_JBRIKK010000001.1, from coordinate 44,060 downwards.
GAACGCTTTTTGGCTATAAAAAAAGGATTTCTTTGTGTTTATCGTTCGCATCTCCTGTTGTTATTAATAATTTCACTATATTATCGTTCGTTTTTAATATACGAGTAGATAAGACATGATTTAACAATGTAATATTACCTCTTTGATTAATATTTTTGTAAATTTTACGGTTCTTATAAATATACCTAATAACATCTTTATTTTTCTTAAGTTTAATTGTATATGCATTTTCGATCTCATAATTGTTTTTAGTCGTCATTTTCTCTTTAAGTAAATCTCTTCTAAAAAATTCAAATTGAATATCTTCGTTATTTTGAGCAGTATTTAGATAAAATGAAGTCAATTTAAGTATAGTAGGTAATAAAGTGAGTATTAAAGTAGTCACAAATAAAGCAAATAATGCTTCGATGTAGGTAAATGCTTTTATATTAAATAGAAATACATGTTCGCGTATTAAATGCTTTATCCGCCCCACATATTTTATGATTGAATAATTGTATTTCATAATTTTCTATTACAACCCCTTGATAAAGTTCTTTCTTTTTATAGTGTTGAAGACTAGTTATCATGATTTGCTTGATTTTTATGTTATTTAAATTGATAAGATACTGATTGTTTAAGTTTGAAAACATAGGTATTAAAATCATTGTTATTGTACTAACTATAAAAAAGGCTAGCAATGCATCAATAATTAAAGACCCTTTAAATTTATATTTTGACAAATCTCAAACGCCCCTTTTCAATATGGAAGATTAATCTATAAGCATGTGAATTATATTGTAAAATGAGCGAACCAAAATGATTGATATTTCCATTTTTATCAAAATTTAATGTTTGAATTTTAGCTATATTAGTCACTTTTCCTTTATTAAGTTTAAAACTATATTTATCTCCATTTTCTTCAACTACTTGTACTCTATTTGAATTATTAAAAAATAATAAAGTTATCGATTCATTGTTGCTAATAGCTTTAGATTTATAGTAATTAAATTTTGTTATTAATTGCTTAATTTCATGTTCTTCATCAATTAGCTGAATGTCGAATAGGTTTCGTGACCATAAAGTTGTTATCAACAAGCAACTGATAATAAACAAAGTAAAAATCATCTCGACTAAACTAAATGCTTTAATGTTTTTAATTGGCAACTGCCTCTCCATTTGCAATACTAATTGTCTGACCGGATTTACATGTTTTTTGTCCTTCTTTTATAAAACCATCTGAAACCAAATCATCAATATTAGAAGGGTTGCGGTTATGTTTTAAAGCGTAAGCTTCTATTTGACTGTTTACCATTTTAACTTGAGCATCACATCCAGTTGACTGAATATGAGATGTTTGTTTTGCAATATTTGGAATTATAAGTATTAATAATAAACTGATTATTAGTAATACTAAAAGCATTTCTATCAAGGTAAATGCTCGTGTTTGTTTCAATAATTTCAATGTTTTCATTGATGTCACTCCTCAAATTATTTTATTGTTTGCATAAGTTCGAACATAGGAAGCATAATGACTAAGTATAAAGATACAATAAAAATTCCCAAGATAAAGAAGATGATAGGTTGTATAAATTTTGTTTGTTTTAACACTTTTTCCTCAAATTGCTGTAATAACATTTGACTGTATAATTTTAATTCTATATCTAATTTTCCATTTTTCTCTCCTTGTTCTATGAATTTAATTAAATCATTTTGAAAACATTGTAGATTCATTAATATAGTAGGTAACGGGAGCCCTCTATTAGCTTCTTTAAAAAGACAATTACCCAGAAATTTAAGAAATTCGTTATCTTGCTCATTACGATATATTTGGACGATTTGTTGAAGACTTGTACCATTTCTGTAAAATAAAGAAAGCTGATTGGAAAGTTGATAAGTTCTATATATTTTATAATACGTATTAATCATTGGGATTTTTAAAATAGATTTTAATTTTCTCTCAATTGGTAGATAATAGTAAAATTTATAAGTGATAAAAAATGCTATACCACTCATAAAGATAAAAATGAAAGTTAGCTTGGGAAGAAGGGTAATAATAAGAGTTAGTAGATTTTGAAATGTTGATAATTTAACATTCATAGTCTCATAAAGTTGTTGAAATTGAGGTATGACAGTTATATTTAAAATGGTTAATATGAATAAGAAGATAGAAATTAATGCAACAGGATATTGTAAGGTTTTGATGAGTCGTTTTTTAGCTTTCAAATTTCTTTTCATATATTGAACAGTATCAACGAGAGCCTCATCAATGTTACCGTAGTTTTCAGCAAATTTTATTTGAAGAAGAACTAATTCTGGATACCCTATCATTTTTAAAATATCATAACATGTAGCGCCGTTTTGTAGATGTTGGATAATCTTTTCATTTATTGTTCGTTCTTTATATTTAAAATAAGAGTTTAAAAATTTAAAACTTTGATATAAAGTGAATCCGTGACTTAAAAGCTGATGTAATCTCTGTAATAAGTTTATTGATTGTATTTCAGTAAGATATTTATTCCTCTTATATTTAAATGTATTTATCGACAACTTCTTCACATATAACACCTTCTTTAGACATTTTGTTTAAATGTGTAGATAATTTTGTGAAATTTTTAGGTAAAGAATGATTATGTTCAAAAAAATAATTGATTTGGCTTTGAAACATTAATTCCGATACTAGTTGACGAGTATTTGTAGTAGTAGTGATTAATCTTTGATTAGAAATTAAATTGATTGCCTGGCACAACTCTTGGACAGAAATACCCATTTCTAATAATCGTAATAATGCTCCCTTGCAATCATTCGCGTGCATTGTCGACAAAACTAAATGTCCACTTAAACTGGCTTGAATCACGTATTTAGCTACGGTAGAATCTCTGATTTCACCAATTAAAATTACGTCCGGATCACACCTTAAAATGGCTTTGAAAGAGCTTTCATAATTTATACCTGCCTTTTCATTAACTGATATTTGTGTGATTCCATTGAGTATTTGTTCTACTGGATCTTCAACTGATATTACATTTAAATTCAAATTTTGATGTGCATAAAGGACCATTTGGTACATTAAAGTACTTTTGCCAGAGCCAGTTGGCCCACTAAACAAAAGTAGACCTTGTTTCTTTTTCATGAAATGTTTAAAATCTTTAAATTCATATGATTCTCGTTTAGTTTGGAAGTATTGAGGTACTATACGAATTACACAACTTTCATTGCCTAATGATAACGGTAATGTAGAGATTCTTAAATAATATAAACGCTTCATCTTATAACTATATCTACCACTTTGTGCCCTATGCTGTGTTGATACATCTAACCCAGATTGAAACTTCATGTATATAAGTAATTTTTTATAAATTGGAAATGAAAGTGTATCATATATTGTGAGCTCATCTTTAATTCTTAGCTTAATTATAGTGTGTTCCTCACATGGTATAAAGTGTATGTCACTTGCTTCTTGCTTAATTGCATGATTGATAATCTGTTCAAATAAAATTTTCAAAAAAAATCACCTCCTACATATATAAACGTAGGAGGCGATTTTTTTACTCTCTAATATTAACCATTTATAAAAGGATTGAGTTGCTCATCGTCAACTGTGGTGTAAGGCCCATGTCCAGGGAAAAGTGGCATATCACCTTCTAATTCAAATAATTTATCTTTTATTGAATCAATTAATGTTTCATAATCTCCCTTATAAAGGTCTGTACGACCGATACCATTTTTGAACAGAGTATCGCCAACAACAGCAAAGTCATTAAAAACAAAACTAAGACTACCTGGAGAATGACCAGGCGTATGTAATACTTTGAATTTAAATCCTTCAATCTCTGCAGGACCCTCTGATAAACTTAATGGATTTGCGTGACTTTCTATTTTAGATATACCATATTGTGTAAATTTAGATGAGCCATTTTTATCTGGATCAGTTAAAAAATCAAACTCATCTTTACTCATATAAACTGGAACCTGATATTTTTCAATAATATCATCTAATGCTCCGATATGATCATAGTGTGCATGTGTTAATAAAATTGCTTTTAAAGGTTTATTGATTTGATTTAATTTTTTAATTATTTTTTGACTTTCACTTGAGGGATCGATTAATATTACATTTTCTTCATTCTCAATGAAGTACGTATTAGTGTCAACGATTCCTAATGTTAAATTTGAAATTCGCATTATAATTCACCACTATGGTCTAGATGTTTTTGTACTGATTTTAATTTATCATTCATTTTTCTTGATTTATCTCGACGATCATCAATTCTAATATTTGTACAAACTCTATCTAATCCTTTATCAAAAGGTAATTCATGAATCGCTTGAATCACCTCAAAAAGATCTTTCAAATCACCTTCGATTAATGTATTCATTGGTGTTAATTGATAATCAATTTTCCCTTGTTGTTTAAATTCATTTAACTTTGTTTGGATTTCTGCTATATATTTACTTACACTAGGACCCTCTGTTCCTACTGGAATAACTACTACATCAACAATTGCCATTATTTAGCACCCTCTTTATCTATGATATATGTTTTGATAAGTCCAGCTGCACCAGTAATACCAGCATCATTCCCTAATTTAGCTTGTACTATCTCAGTATTATTTTGAGCTGGAGTAAAAGTTAAATTACGATATTCAGTTTTAATATTTTCTATAAGGATAAGTCCGGCAGTAGACATGCCCCCTCCTAGAACAATATATTTTGGATTACTAGTAACGCTAATGATACTGCATAAATAGCCGATATAATTTGCAACTTTTTCAGTTATAAATATACAGAATTGATCACCGGCTTTAGCTGCATCAAATACAGCTTTTGCTGTTACTTGGTTATCTTTAATAAGTTGTAAAATTGATGATTTAAACGTTAATTTAGGATAATAGAAATTAACTAAATTTACTACACCAGTAGCAGAAGCAACTGTTTCTATACACCCTGATTTACCACAATTGCATTGAAAACGTTGATCAAAATCAGCTCTTAAATGTCCAATTTCAGCGCCTGACCCATTGTGTCCATGTACGATTTCTCCATTAGAAATTATACCTCCACCAAGTCCGGTACCTAAAGTAATTGCTACTACATCATCAGCACCTTCACCGGCACCTTTATGTTTTTCTCCCAATGCAGCAACATTAGCATCATTATCAACATAAACTGGACAATTAACATATTGTTTGAAAATTTCTCTTACATTGACACTACCTGGCCAATGTAAATTAACAGCTCCGTATACAACTCCAGTATCAAAATCAACAGGTCCAGGAACACCAATACCGACTCCAACAACATTGTTAAAATCATATTTAAATTCTGCAACCTTTTCAGTAAAAGAATCATAAATGTTTTTTAAAAGTAACTCACCAGTGTGGTCACTTGTATCAGTATCAATAGACCATTTATGCAATTGTTCTAAATCCTTGTCAAATATCCCCAATTTACAAGTTGTTCCGCCTATATCGGCAGCTAAAATAATATCTGTCATTATTTTTCATTCCTTCTTTGATTTATTATCAGTATACAATTCAGATATTCATCCTTCGTTAACAATTGATAACTATATAAGGATTTAATCTCTTGTATCATCATTTCATACATATCATCTGGATTTTTAAAATAGATAATGAAACCATATGTTTTAAGTAATTGTAACACGTCATAAAAATTTTTAATTTTTCGCGTCATTAGATTTACTCAACTCTTTTTTTAAATTAACATATTTTTTATTATTAGGATTAATTGCTACAGCTTTTTTTATATATTTTAAAGCCTTTTTATCATCACTTAAAGAACGATTAGCTATAGCTAATTCATAATTAAGTACACCTGAATTTGGAAATTTTCTTAAACCTCTTTCCCATTCTGATACGGCCTCTGCTTGCGAGCTCTTAGTTGCAGTAATCAAACCACTAAGGTAATATGTTTCATCATCGGCGTAATTATTATTAAGTGTTTGCTTTACAACATGTTTTGCTTCGCTATAATTACCTTTAATCATTTCATCCCGAATTAATTTATCATAGATATTATCCTCACTTATAGTAAATATTCTAATTTGTAAAACAATGAATATAAGTAAAAATACAATCAAAAATGCCCAAAATAAAGAGCGATGTGTTTTGAAATAATAGCCTATTAATGTAATTAATACACCACTGATAAATCCACCTAAGTGTGCCATTATATTAATATTAGACATAAAAAGTGAAAAACCGATTAAAACAACCAATGCAATTAATAACTGGCCAATCATTTTTTTATTAAAATTCTTGCTTAAATACATAATCACAAAAATAGAACCAATTAAGCCAAATATTGCTCCACTAGCACCGACTGAAATTGTAGACGTATTAAAAGATAGAGAAACAAAATTTCCATATAATCCGGATATAATATAAATTATTAGCATTCGCCATGAACCAATGATTGATTCGACAATTTTACCAAAAATAAATAGAGAAAGCATATTCATTAAAATGTGTTCGAAATTAAAATGTAAGAACATTGACGAAATAAGTCTATACCATTCTCCATGTACAACATTAAAATGAACAAGTCCACCTACTTCTAATAGTTTAACATCAGAAAATCGATTTAAGTATAAAATCATACATAACCATATCACAATATTAATTAAGATAAGTGTATATGTAATAGGGGTAAAACGTTGCATATGTTTATCAACAAGATTTTGTGTCAAAACTTTTCTTTTGTAATAAAGATAAGTCTTTTTATCTTCATTATTAATTAGCATTTTTATAAGTAAAAAGTTTATAGGGAGTGACTTTAAGCTTTGCTCATTGCTTAAAATTTTAAATTTCAGTTTAGTTGGTTTTTCTTCATTTAAATTTTCTTTTGAAAGCTCTTTATCCGTAAAATAATAAAATTCATAAGATTCAGGTAAATAACCGATGAATTGTTGTATTTCTTCAGGTCGTTCCATAATTTTTGATTTATCAAACCTAATCTCTTGGGTAGATGTAACATTTTTTCTAAAAACAACAATGGATTGTTTTCTCTTATGAGACAACCATATTTCATCGTCCCCTTTATCACGATAAATTACATTATAATTAAGATACCTAATCCAGTAATATAAGGCCTTCCAATAAAGTTTATTAATATTCATTTATTCCTCCACCACTTTATTGTGATAAATAATTAATTGCTCTACAGGTTGATCGTGTGGTTCTATATTGAATTGGGCTAACTGAAAATCATATAGTAAACTAACTGTATTACTTCTATGTTGGCTCAGGAATCGGTCATAATAACCACCACCATAACCTATTCGATAGCCCAATTTATCAAATGCAACCCCAGGTACTACAATTAAGTCCATTTTATTCGTTGTACCGACTGGGGAAATAGAATGATAAATACCTTTGCCATCTTTCTCGATATCCTCAATTGATAATAGTTGTTTAAAAGTCATTTCTTGCTGTTGATAATTTGTTTCAGGAACAAAAATTTTTTTATTATTATGTAGCGAATAAGTAATAATTGGATATGTATTAACTTCATGAGGCATCGATAAAACAATACCAATTTTGTTAGCTTTGCGATAAGCTTCACTTTGATATAATTTCTTAGCCAACCATTCATCAGCCAAATGTTTTTGTACTTTGTCGTAAGATTTCATCTTTTTAATTATATTTCTACGTAGTCCCTTTTTATCCATTTTATTCACCCATTTCGTTCACTTAACATTATAACGTTTATAGTAACTAATGTCATTAAGTTGGTATTTAAAGACAAAAAGTAAATGAAAAATCCCTTCAAAGTTTTCACTTTTATAAGTGGTTACTTTAAAGGGATTAAATCGATTTTATATCGTCATGTACAAATTTAAAAACATTAATTATTTAGTTTCACGATGTAAAGTATGTTTATTATCACGTGAACAATATTTTTTCATTTCTACACGTTCAGGATTATTTCTTTTGTTTTTTGTTGAGATATAATTTCTATCTCCACATTCTGTACAAGCTAATGTAACGTTTACGCGCATGAATTTCTCCTCCTTACCTTTTCAAAATACGACTTATTTATTATACCAATTACTTAACTAATTGCAAAGTATAATTTTATGATTAGTTAAGTTGACAATTTAAATTAATCTTCTTTCTCTTCGTTATTAGATCGAGAGTCATCTTTATTATCTTTATCTTTAAAATAGTAGTTGATTACGTCTCTACCTAAATCTCCACCATTTAACCAAGGTGGTGGAACAGGTTGATTTGTGTAGACAATTGAAAAAGATAATTTAGGATTATCGACGGGTGCATAACCGATATATGTTGAATTAACTCTAGGTTCTCCATCTTGAAAAACTTCAGCAGTCCCAGTTTTACCAGCTGAAGGTACTACAGTATTTCTAAAACTAGCATAACCCGTACCTTGCTTTTCATTGAAAGCCATTTTAAATCCTTCTTGAACTTCTTTAATTTCGTCACTTGAGTTATTTACCTTATTTAAAACATTACCCTTAATTTTACGTTTTAATGGGCCAGTTTCATCTTTATTAGTAGATTCATAAATAGACAATCCAATATGTGGTTGAATTCTATAGCCATCATTTGCAATAGTTGATACGTATTGGGACAACTGAAGTGGTGTATATGTGTCGTATTGTCCAATAGCTAAGTCTAAATAGTTACCAGGATTATTAGTTAAGGGCTCTATTTGGCCTGGCGTTTCGTTCGGTAAGTCAATGCCTGTTTTTAAGCCAAGACCTACTTGATTTAACCCTTTACGCAATTTACGACCCGCATCTGCTATATTATTAGGTAATGACATACCTGAAGTATAGGGATCACCTGCTAATTTAAGTGCGGTTTTAAACATGTATACGTTTGATGAATGCATAAGTGCTTGTTTATCATCAATAGATACATGACCATTTTTATTAAAATATGATCGTTTAGTTAAACCACCTTGGAATTTTAATGGCTCATCTACCATAGTTTCTCCAACATTAATAGCTTTATTTTGGTACCCAGCTAATAATGTTCCTCCTTTTACTGAAGAACCGACCGTGTATTGAGCTGTAAAGTTGCCAATATCATAATCTTTGAGTTTACCCTGCTTATCAATTTGCTTCCCTGCCATAGCAAGTATGTCTCCATTTCTAGGATTTTGGACAACCATTAACGCATTGTCCATATCCTTAGCACCTTGACTACGTAACTTAGAAATTTGTTTTTCTAATAAAGATTCTACTTTTTTCTGTAAATCAATATCTATAGTTAATTGTAAATCATGACCTCTTGAACCAGGATTAAGTACTTCTGAACTTATTACTCTACCAGATTTATCAGTTGTATATTTCATTTGTTTCTTCGTGCCTTTAAGAACATCTTCGTATTGATATTCAAGATAAGATTTACCGACACGATCATTACGTGAATAACCTTTTGATAAATATTGTTCGGTTAATTCTTTAGGTATACCTTCAGTCGAAGTCGACACATCTCCAAATATACCTCTTAAAGTATCACCGTATGGGTATTTTCTATCCCAATCCATTGTAGTGTTTACACCAGGTAATTTAGAAAGTTGTTGTGATACGGCTGCATATTCTTTCTCGCTTACGTCTTCATTTTTAATTGTTTGAGGATCTAGAGTTGACCCAGCATTCATTTCCCGATAAATTGCTAAAACTTGCAAATCTTTTTTAGTTAACTGTTTTAATTGTTTTTTTCCTATTTTATCTCTTAATTGTGTATCAAATTGTTCTTGTGAAATACTGCCATCTTCTAACATTAATTGTTCTTTTCTCATTAACTTTTTAGCAGATGACGGATACATTTGAATCCAAAAATCCTTTTTATCTCTCTCAGTAATTTTATCCGTATCCATTTTAATTAAATCTGTCAGTTTCTTAGCAGTATTTAACATTTCCTTTTGTGAAGTTTTACGGTTTCTAGTGTATGTAATAGACATCTTTGAAGCATTATCAACTAGTACTTTGCCATTTCTATCTAGTATTCGGCCTCTTGGTACTGATTCATTAACAGTTATATTTTCATCGTTTTTGATTAATTGTTTGTAATGAGATCCTTGTGCTATTTGTAAATAACCTAATCTCAATACGACTATAGCAAAGATAAATACTATAAATCCAAATATGAAATTGATTCTTTTATTCATGGTGTTTCTCATTTTTTCATCATTTGTTTTTTCTTTTAATCTTTTCAGCAAAACAACCTACCTCTATTCAAAGTCTCTCATACAAATGATATATGATATTAGATTATTTTTCTATCATTTTAACAAAAAAGAGACGCAGAAAAATTTCTTTATCAATTGATAATCAAATTTATAAATATACTTTTAAACAATAATCAATAATAAAAATTTTTACATCGGTTTCATCAGTATTGTAATTCAAACTAAATGCATATACTTTTATGTTAATTTAGATTTTAATAAAAATGGATATTAAGTAATGAATCTCATTTCTCACGTGTTGTAGATAGTATTTAGTTTTATATGTAATTAGCCCTTAGATGACGATCATCTAAGGGCTACAACAAAAAATATAAGGTATTGTTTAAACTGATTTTTAGAATTTCTATGTTCTAAAGTTATTTAATATTGATTATTTAGTTGCATTATATAATTCATTAACTTTTTCCCAGTTAACAACATTCCAGAATGCATTGATATAGTCTGGGCGTTTATTTTGATATTTAAGATAATAAGCATGCTCCCAAACATCTAAACCTAAAATTGGTGTTTTTCCTTCAGTAATTGGATTATCTTGATTTGGTGTTGTAACAATTTCTAATTGTCCATTGTTTACAACTAACCAAGCCCATCCTGAACCAAAGCGTGCTGCAGCTTTATCTGCAAATTCTTTTTTAAATTCGTCTAAAGAACCCCATTGTTCTTTTATTTTATCTACAACTTCACCTTTTTCTTCAGAATTTGGTGATAATAGTTCCCAGAACAATGAATGGTTAAGGTGTCCACCGCCATTATTACGAACAGCTGTTTGAATATTAGATGGCACACTATCTAAATTAGCAACAATTTCTTCGATTGATTTAGCTTCTAAATCTGTCCCTTCAACTGCTGAATTTAATTTTGTAACATATGTGTTATGGTGTTTATCATGATGAATTTCCATAGTTTGTTTGTCGATGTGTGGTTCTAATGCATCATATGCATAAGGTAAATTTGGTAATTCAAAAGCCATAAATAATCATCCTCCTAAATTGTCTATAACTATATCATAACAAGTAGATTTATAAGCAACAAAGAATATGCTTTCAAAAAAGTTTTAATTGCAGAATTGTTTTCCCGACCCACACTACAATTTATCAAAATTGTTAATGTGAATCTTCTTAATATTTTTCTAAATCTACTAATTGATATACTATAAATATATCTCAAATTTGTGAAGATTAAACATAAAAATACATAAATTTTAATAAATACGACTAATGGCCTATAATTAGTAAAAGAACTTCAGTTATTATCACTAGGTTCTTTTGCTACAAATCATGAGTATTCATTTTATATTAAATATTTAAAATTTCATGACCGAAAATTTTAAATTGAAATGATGAAATGTGCCAGTATTATGATCCGAATGTTTTTTAGTTTGCTTTACGTTGACATTCTTCACAAATACCATACACTTCTAGTTTATGAGTATGAATATTTACATTGGGTAATTGACTTTTAATCTTCTCAATTGGACAAAAATCAATCACTTTAGTTTCTCCGCAATTTTCGCAAATAAAATGATGATGGTGATGATTTGTGCATGCGATTCTGAATTTCATTTCTCCATCTAATTCGGTACTCTCTATAATGCCTAAATCTTTAAATAAATGAAGATTTCTGTATACAGTATCAAATGATATTCCAGGATAGTCCTTATCCATTTGTTGTTGAATATGTTTAGCATTTAAATATTTATCCTCTTTAACAAAGATATCTAGCATATCTTTACGTTTATCAGTGTATTTAAGTCCGTTTTCTTTTAAAACTTTAATTGCATCATTTGTATTCATTCTTAAACGACTCCCTTTTTGAACTTAATTTTTAACTTCTTAATAGTCATCGTTAGTATGAGCATTACTACTAATAGTACAACAATGACACCACCAGGTGATATATTCATGTAAAAAGCTATAATTAATCCTAGAATTACAGACAGTTCTCCTAATATAATACTTAATGCTATTAATTGTTTAAATCCTTTAGTTATTCTCATTGAAATTGCTATAGGAAGAGTTATTAACGCGCTTACTAATAATATACCTACAACTCTCATTGATGCAGATATAACCATTGCAACAATTACTATAAACAAAAATTGAATCCACTTTGGTATACCTATGACTTTACTATATTCTTCGTCAAATGATAAAATAAATAATTCTTTATAAAATAAAACAATAAATATGAGAACAATTATTGTAATGATAATAATTGTAGTTAAATCACTAATATTTACTGCACTAATTGATCCAAATAGTAGGCCTACGATTTCTTGATTAAAACCATCTGCTAGAGAAATAAAAATAGCACTTAGGGCAATACCAGCGCTCATTATAATAGGAATTGCAATTTCTTGATAATTAGAAAATGAAGTTCTTAATTTTTCAATTAATAACGCTCCAATAACAGCAAAAAGAATACCAAACCACATAGGGTTTATTACTGAGAATACGGGAATAATGGTAAGCAAAAACATACCAAAGGAAATGCCACCTAATGTCACGTGGCTCAAAGCGTCAGCAATTAATGATAGTCTTCGAACTACAATAAATGCACCTATTAATGGTGCGATAAAGCCAATAAGCAGACCGCTAATCAAAGAATATCTAATAAAATCAAAATTTAATAACGCATCTATCAAAAGTTACACTTCCTCTTTGTTTCTAATATAAATTTATTCATTTCCCTCATTACAACATGTTCGGTTGTGTTGATGATCAACAAATTGAATAGGATGACCATAAATTTTTGAAATTTCCACTTCATCTAAAGACTTGAATGCTTCTGTAGAACCATGGAAATGAAGATGTTTATTTAAACATGCTACTTCTGTAGCGGTATCTGCTACAACGCCAATATCATGGGTGACTAAAATTATTGTAATCCCCTGCTTTTTTAATTTATCAAGTGTATCGTAAAATTCGCTTACATGTTTTGCATCAATTCCGTTTGTAGGTTCATCTAACACTAGCACACTTGGGTTAGAAATAAGTGCTCTAGCAATAAGTACACGTTGTTGTTGTCCACCAGATAGTTCAGCTATATTTTTATTTATTAAATGAGATATATTTAATCTCTCTAATACCTTTTTGACTTTTTGATAATCACTTTTATTGAATCTTTGAAATATTTTTTTGGTTTTAGTCAGACCACTTAAAACAACTTCCTTTACACTAGCTGGGAAACCTGCATTGAAGGCAGAAGCTTTCTGAGAGACATAGCTAATTTTCAATGAAGATTTATTACCTTTAAATGGTTTTCCTTCAACAATTATCTCACCCTTTTGTATAGGCAATAGCCCTAATATGACTTTTAGTAAAGTAGATTTACCTGCCCCGTTTGGACCAACAATTGCTAAAAATTCGCCCTTATTAATTTTGATATTTATGTTCTCTAATACATGCTTATTATCGAAATAATAATCTAAATTTCGTAATTCAAAAACTGGCGTTGTCATGGTTTTCACCTCGCATATAACTATACAACTTATTAATTTTTATGTAAATAGTAATGTTTACGACTATTTTAAATTACATATATTTTTGGTTGTTCTATAATTAGTCTAATGACTTGATAGTCGTAATTAAAACGTTATTATTTTTATTTAACATGATCAAATAATTAAGCCATTCACTGAATGAAAAGACGATGAATGGCTTAATTTTATAAATATTTTATTGATTTAAAATTTTGTTCTTGAGGTCTGGATCAAATTCTTGTGATTTTAACATGTCTATTTCTAATTTATACGGTGGTTTTTTATTTTTTTTATCTTCACCAACATATGGAGTTTCTAATATTTTTGGAATATTTTTAAAAGTATCATGATGCACTACGTAATTAAGTGCATCAAAGCCAATATGACCAAAACCGATATTTTCGTGACGATCTTTCTGTGCACCTCTTAGGTTTTTACTGTCATTAACATGTACTACTTTAATTCGATCTACTCCAATTATATTGTCGAATTTTTCTAGTACACCATCGAAATCTTCTTTGACGTTATATCCGGCATCATGAGTGTGGCACGTATCAAAACAAACTGATAAGCGATCATTATGTGTAACACCATCAATTATTTGAGCAATTTCTTCAAAAGATCTCCCTACTTCTGTTCCTTTACCCGCCATAGTTTCAAGTGCTATTCTTACATCATTATCATGTGTGAGTACTTCATTAAGTCCTTCAATAATTTTTTGGATTCCTTTATCTACACCTGCTCCGACATGCGCCCCAGGATGTAGTACAATATCTTTTGCTCCAAGTGCTTGAGTTCTTTCGATTTCTTTTTGTAGAAAGTCAACTCCTAAATTAAATACTTCAGGTTTGGTTGTATTTGCAATGTTAATGATATATGGTGCATGTACAACGATATTTGATAAACCATATGTTTTCATTGCCTGTTGGCCTTTTTCGATATTTAAATCTTCAATATTTTTACGTCTTGTATTTTGTGGTGCACCTGTATAAATCATAAATGTTGATTCACCATATTTATGTGCTTCTTCTGCTGACCCTTGCAGCATTTTTTTGCCACTCATTGAAACATGTGATCCTAGTAACATTCATTTCACCTATCCTTTATTAGTTTTTCGTTTTTGTCTTTTTTGCTTTTTACTATACTGCTTTCTTTCTTGACGTTTCAATTTTTCAACTTCTTGTTTAAATTTCTTTTTATAGCCTGGTTTAACTTTACGTTTTGATTTACTTCTTACTTTGTGTTTAACTTCATTGGTTAAATGGTCATCTTTGCGTTGTCTTGATTTACGCATATTGTGTGCCTTAATCGGTTTTAATTCACCATTCTTGATATCTACATTTTTAAATTTATAACCTTTGTCCTCGATAAGAGTAATATTACTTTCTTCATCAGGACCATATAATGTAATGGCCACTCCTTTATAATTACCTCTTCCTGTTCGACCTACGCGATGTGTGAAGAAATCGATGTCATTGGGTACATCGAAATTAATAACATGACTTACGCCTTCAATGTCTATTCCTCTAGAAGCAAGATCGCTTGCAATGACAAATTGAAAATCTAAATTTCTTATTCTTTTCATTTGTTGTTTACGTTCTCTTGGTGTTAAACCACCATGAATCATACCTATTTTAATTCCTTCTTTATTTAAAGTGTCTGCCAATTCATCGGCATTTTCACGACTGTTACAGAAAATAATACATAGATAAGGATTCAATATATCTATCAGTTCCAATGTTTTATCTACCTTGGCAGAACCTTTTGTAGGAATTAGATAAAATTCGATATTTTCTTTATTATGAGCTTTACCATCTACTACTACAAATTCTGGTTGACTTAAATATTTATTTAAAAATGGTTGCAATGATTTAGGTATTGTTGCACTAAATACCGCTAGATGAGCATTTTCATTATCTAATCTCGCTGCAATATGATCAACATCTTCAATGAGACCCAGGTCAATCATTAAATCCGCTTCATCTATAATTAAATATGAGGCTAAATGTGCATGAAGATAACCTGAATGTGCTAAATCATTAATTCTTGTTGGTGTACCAATAATGAGTTGTGGTTGATGGTTACATCGTTGTTTATCTTTTTCTAAATCGGTGCCACCAATGAAAAGTTTTACATTTATACCTTTTTTGAATTTTACTAAATGCATAGCAACTTGATAAAGTTGCTGAGCAAGTTCACGTGTTGGAGCTACTACTATGGCTTGTGGCTCTTGAATGTCACTTTCTATAAGTTGAATTAATGGTAAGAGAAAAGCGTGTGATTTTCCAGTTCCAGTTTGAGATTGTCCTATTAAATTTGTTCCTTTAAGAATTCTCGGTATGATTCTATTTTGGATTTCGGTCGGTTTTTCAAAATTAAGATTTTTAACAGCTTCAATTAAATTCTCATCTAAATTAAAGTGTTCAAATGGATGTTTTGACATAATTTGTTCTCCTTTAAATGTTTATCAATAACATTTATTTATATTTAAATGGATCTGTGTTGATTTCAGAGGCATATATCGGAAATTGATTTTCATATTTAAATAACCATTTTGCTAATAATTCTTTTAATCCTTCTTTCATAACATACTCACTATAATGATTGATGTCTAATAAATTTACATTTTGGATTTTAGCATCTAGAGCATCATGGTGTTTAATGTCACCAGTAACAAAAACGTCTGCTCCAAGTTGGCTAGCTTTATACTCAAATCCTATACCTGAACCGCCTATGATTGCTACTTTCTTAATTGGACTATCATGTTGACCTGTATATCGTACGCTTGGTATACTGAGTTGTTTTTTTGCATATTCAGAGAATTCATCTAAAGTCATAGTTTTGTTTAATTGTCCAATAATCCCTAATCCATACTCACTTTCTTTGTTCATTTTAATAAAATCAAAAACTGGTGTTTCGTATGGGTGATTATCTAAAATAGCTCGCTTAGCTATTTCTAATTCATTGCTTTTTATCATAAACTCAAGTTTTATTTCATCAACATATTCGATACTATCTAACTTCCCTATATAAGGGTTTGCATCACCTACTGGTTTAAATTGTCCTTTACCTTCACTTTCAAAGAAACAATATTCGTAATTACCTTCTTTAGCTAATCCAAGTTCGTTTAAACTGTCTTTGAAATCTTCAACATAATTTTTAGGTATAAAAGTTTGAACTTTGTAATAATATGAGCTATTTGTATTAATCATGGATATGTTCTCTAAACCTAATTGATGCGCTAACATTCGATTGACACCTTCAGGATGTACATCAAGGTTAGTGTGTAATGCTATAAGATTGATATTATTTTGGATAAGTTTACGAATAATACTACCATATCCATCTTCAACAATGCGTTTTACTCCTTTGAAAATAAGTGGATGATGAGCAATGATGGTATTAGTATTAAGTTCAATTGCTTGGTTAACAACATCATCGGTGCAGTCGAGAGTTGTCAGAATACCTGTAATATCTAAATTATCATTACCAATTAATAATCCTACATTATCCCATGATTCAGCTTGATGAAATGGAACGTGATTATTTAAAATTTTCATCAGTTCACTAATTTTCATTAATTAACACCTCTTGTATTAAGTTGATTTCATCTTCTATTTCTTTTAGTCTCTCATGATGTGAAGTTGAATTCAATTGAGATTTTATATCACGCAGTGCTTGTAACTCTCTTTTCCATTTTTTTTGAAAAATGTTATTACAATCTCTAAGTAAAAATGGTCCGAATTTTTCTTGTAATATATTTAATTTAACTAAGTTATTATTAAACTCAGCTACCACGATTTCATATATGTGACCCTTTTCCTCTATGATTCTTTCATCAACGATTTCATATGAGAGTTTGTTAAGAGTTTGTCTTAATGCTTGAGTTTGTATATTACTTTGTAGTATGAGTCTTGGGTGGTTAACTAATTTATCTTTCCCATCGTTTAAAATTTTTGCAATTAATGGTCCTCCCATACCACAAACAGTTATATTATCAATTTGATCTTCTGCGTTTATAACGCTTAGACCATCGCCTAGACGTACATCAACCAGTTGATTTAATTCATAATTTGCAATATTTCTTTTAGCGGCCTTATAAGGTCCTTGAATAACTTCTCCTGCTATTGCTTTTGTGCATAAGTCGTTTTGAATTGCATATATAGGTAGATATGCGTGGTCTGAGCCAATATCAGCCAATGTTCCTCTTTTAATAAATGAGCATACAATTGATAATCTTTGGTTAAGGTTAATCATTTTTAAACTCCTTATATGTATTAAAAAAGAGTAGGATAGAATTCAGTAATAAGAAATTTGAATTCACTATCCCACCCTACTTTAGTGTGATGATTTAGTTAAACGACATTACTATTAATTAATAATTCAAACGCCAATGTCTTATTCCTTTAATTTAATCCATGAAATCTTTAAGACGTTTACTTCGGCTAGGATGTCTTAGTTTTCTTAAAGCTTTTGCTTCAATCTGACGAATTCTTTCACGTGTTACACCGAATACTTTTCCAACTTCTTCTAGTGTTCTTGTTCGTCCATCATCTAAACCGAAACGTAAACGTAAAACATTTTCTTCTCTGTCAGTAAGTGTATCTAAAACATCTTCTAATTGTTCTTTTAACAATTCGTATGCTGCATGATCAGATGGACTTTGAGCTTCTTGGTCTTCTATGAAGTCTCCTAAATGACTATCATCTTCTTCACCGATTGGCGTCTCTAAGGAAACGGGTTCTTGTGCAATTTTTAAAATCTCTCTGACTTTTTCTGGTGGTAAATCCATTTCTTCTCCAATTTCTTCAGGAGCTGGATCTCTGCCTAAATCTTGCAATAATTGACGTTGAACACGAATCAATTTATTAATCGTTTCTACCATGTGAACTGGTATTCGAATTGTACGCGCTTGGTCAGCAATTGCTCGTGTAATAGCTTGTCTAATCCACCAAGTGGCATATGTTGAAAATTTAAATCCTTTGCTAAAATCAAATTTTTCAACAGCTTTAATTAAGCCCATATTACCTTCTTGAATCAAATCTAAGAATAACATGCCACGACCAACATATCTTTTAGCAATACTAACAACTAAACGTAAGTTTGCTTCAGCTAATCGTGATTTAGCAATTTCATCACCTTGTTCAATTTTTTTTGCAAGCTCAATTTCTTCTTGAGCACTTAAAAGATTAACTCTACCAATTTCCTTTAAATACATACGCACTGGGTCATTGATTTTGACACCAGGAGGGGCACTCAAATCATTAGGATTGATTTTATCATCCGTGTCAGAACTATCTTTTTCATTGACAAGTGTAATGTCATTGTCATTCAATTGGTCGAAGAAATCATCCATTTGATCTGAGTCCATTTCAAAATTTTGTAGTTTTTCAGCGATTTCTTCGTGACTTAAATGACCTTCTTTTTTTCCTTTATCAATTAATTGTTTTTTAACATCTTCTAGTGTTAAAGTCGGATCAATTGTTTGCTTTTTAATTTTAACTTGGTTGTCAGACATGAAAAGGCCTCCCGATTTTAGTAAATACTGATAATCTATTAATAATTATATATTATATCAATTTAATATGATTTGTATATTCTAAATAATCACTGGATTACACTGAGTAAGTGAAAATCAAGTGATATGTGCTTAAATAAGTGGTGTTCAATTGAATAAATATACACTTTAGAAGTTCTGATATAACAAATTTACCCGTTAAATAATTAAAGTAACCATATTTGATTAACTACTCTTGAATTTTAAATTAAATTCTTATAAATATTGCTTTTACATTCGATTTTTATTTTTGTTAACGATAAGTTGCAAATAATATTTTTGTAATTCTGAATCTCCAATACGTGATGCTTCCCTTAATTTATAATTCAAACTTTCTAAAGAATCTTCGTTATTATTATTTTTAATAATTTGAATATAGTCCTCTATTTCGTTTTCATAAGGTTCATCATTTAGATGATATTGATCTAATTCAATAAGAACTTCTCTCAATTCATTAGATTCAATATATTGCATCATATCGCTAATTGTATAATAATCATTTTTTGAATAATAGTCGTACAAATAACTAAATATACGCTTTAAATAGCTATTTGTAAAGTCTTCTGGTACAACTTTTTGATAATAATTCAAAAAAGTATCTTTATCTTTCATTAAATGCTTAATTAAAGCTCTTTCTGCTTTCTCATTTTTAGTCAGACGACCGAGTATTAATTGTTGTTTACTTGGCTCATCTTGAAAAGTGGGATAAGTGTTCGACGGCATCTGATGTTGATAAGTTGCATCTAACTCATATTGAATGGTTTCTGGACTAACTTTAAATATATCAGCTATGTTTTGAATAAGTTTATTACGAATAATACCTGAATTGACTAAAGAAAGGTCTCGCACAGTTTCTTTAAAATGTTTTTCGTATGCAAGATCATTATGATTAATCTCATTTTGATACATTTTAACTTTAAATAGCACAAATGATTGTTTGTCTTGTTGAACAAATTTTATGAATTGTTCGTTATCATATTTTCTAATATAATCATCAGGGTCCATACCTGAAGGTAGTTGAACCACAAACACATTTAATCCTTGATTCAACAGTGCTTGTCCAGTTTTTATAGTAGCTTCTTTACCAGCATAATCACCATCAAACATTAATGTTACGTTTTGCGTTAGTTTTTGTAAAAAAGTAATATGTTCTTGTGATAACTGGGTACCCATACTAGCGACAACTTGTTTTAATCCAGCGTAATCTGATTTAATTACATCCATGAAACCTTCTAATAAAATAATCTCATCTTGTTTTCGAATAAATTTACGTGCTTTATTTAAATTATATAAAATTCTACGCTTCTGGAAAATAGGTGTTTCCGGACTATTTAAATATTTTGGTTCTTGATTCGTATATGTCCGTCCTGAATACCCAACAATTCGTCCTTGTCCATTCTTTAAAGGAAACATAATTCTATTTCTAAATCTATCAAAATATGTGAAATTCTCTTCATTTCGAGATAACAAACCTGCTTCAAATGCTAGTTCTATATCATATCCTTTTTTTTCAAGAAAATCATGACAAAAATGTGAGTTATCAGGTGCATACCCAATTTCTCTTTCCTTAATAAGGTCATCTGTAAAGCCACGTTCATGTAAATAATTGAGGGCTTCCTCACCTTCAACTGTTTTCATTAAAGCATAATGATAATAATCTTTAATGAGTTCATGCATCTCAATCATTTTCAACTCATCAGACGCAATTTTTGTCGAGGAATTTGTTTGGTTCTGCCCTATATCAACTTGGATATTCACTCGTTCACCCAAATCTTTTACAGCTTCAACAAATGATACGTCTTTAATTTCTTGCGTAAATTGAAAAACATTACCACCTTTTTTACATCCAAAACAATGACAAATTTGTTTATCTTCTGAAACTGTAAATGAGGGTGTCTTTTCATCATGAAAAGGACACAAACCGATATAATTGCGTCCTCTTTTTTCAAGTTTTACATATTCACTAACTAAATCTAATATATCAGTTTTATTTTTTATTTCATCAATGACGGATTGATCTATACGCAAAAGACATCACCTATCAATATTCATAATTGCTAATTCTTTATTTTTATGTGGTTACTAAAAGAATGAAGGAATATATTTCAAACTATAAATGCCACCTATAAAATACATTCATTTCTAAGATAGCAATCTTATTAAAGTTCTATTATTATACCTTCAATTTATTGGAAAAGAAATCATTTCGATTTATTTTTTTTTGATAAAATGAATAATATCATTTGCTGTTTCTTCAATGGCTTTATCTGAAACATCAATAACAGGGCAACCAATTTTATCGACTAACTTTTCAAAGTAATCTAATTCTTCCTGAATTCTTGCTTCAGTTGCATATCTAGCTTTGTCACCTAATCCTAATTGTTTTAATCTCTCTTTACGTATACGATTTAATTTTTCTTCACTAATTTTTAACGCAATACATTTTGATGGATCAACATTAAATAAACCGTCTGGGGGAGTCACTTCAGGTACTATTGGAATATTCATTACTTTATAGCTTTTATGTGCTAAATATTGAGATAAAGGTGTTTTTGATGTTCTTGAAATGCCAAGTAACACAATATCTGCTTTCGGCAATCCTTTAGGATCTTTTCCGTCATCGTATTTAACAGCAAATTCGATTGCATCGATCTTTTTAAAATAAGCATCGTCCAATCGATGAACCATCCCAGGTTCATAATAAGGTGTTTCTTCTATAGAATTCGATAACAATTCCATTAGTGGACCCATGATGTCAACAGATTTCAATGCATGTTCATTGACTTTTGATATCATATACTTTTTAATTTCGGGTTTTATTAATGTATAAACAATGATTGCATTCGTATCTTTAGCAACTTGAATGACTTCATCAACATTTTCGAATGATTCGATATATGGATATCGAAGGAATTCATGCTTACATTGTTTAGGATTGAATTGTGAAACGCCTGCTCTTGCAACGAGTTCCGCAGTTTCACCAATTGAATCAGAGGCAACAATTATCTTTATATTATCCATGTATTTACCACCTATTCTTTAAATAATGAAACGAATAATTTAGTGATTGTTGTTTTAGAGATGCGACCTATTACTTCAAATTTGTCGTTTTCTTTAGGTCTAACAATTGGTAATGAATCTATCTCCTTATCAATCATTTGGTTTGCAGCATAAATAACGAGTTCCTGTTCTTTTAAATATGAAACATTAGGCATTCTAGTCATATTTACACTGATAGGCATTGTATGTATGTCCTCACCAATCATTGAGGCACGAAGTAAGTCTTTCCTAGAACATACTCCTACAAAATCGTTATTCTCATTTGTAATAAATAATGTACTGACATCTTCTAAAAAGATGGTACATATAGCATCATAAACAGTCATGTTTTCTTTTATGACAACAGGATGCGACATATAATCTTTTACAACATATTTTCGTAATTTTTCGTTTATGATTTTATTTTTAGATTTACCAGAATAGAAATAACCTACTCGAGGACGTGCCTCTATAAAACCAGACATCGTGAGTATAGCTAAGTCAGGACGTAATGTAGCACGAGTTAAATTGATTTTTTCAGCTATATGCTCGCCCGTGATAGGTCCTTCCGATTTAACAATCTCTATTATTTGTTCTTGTCTTTGACTTAATTCTATAGGTCTTCACCCCTTTTTAATACTTACTCATTATAACTTTTATTTTCAATTGCTACAAATACATATAAACACTTGCTATTAAAAATTATTTCAATTAGAATTATTAATAAGCGAGTTAAGGATGGTGTGAGCTTAACAAACATATTTTGGCATATGATTAAATTTTTATAAAAGCGAGTGTTTACACTAATTTGGGTGGAACCGCGGGTTGAAATGTAAATAAACACATGTTATTTCAACAATGTGTTTTAAATAATTTAAACTCGTCCCAAGATAATATTGCATAATCTATGTGTATTGTCTTGGGGCGTTTTTATGTATAAGGAGAGGCTTTTATGGTTAAAAATATGGATACAATTGTACAACTTGCGAAGCATAGAGGATTTGTATTCCCTGGTAGTGATATTTATGGTGGATTATCAAATACATGGGATTATGGTCCGTTAGGTGTTGAATTAAAAAATAATATTAAAAAAGCTTGGTGGCAAAAATTTATTACGCAATCACCATACAATGTAGGTATTGATGCTGCGATTCTTATGAATCCAAAAACATGGGAAGCATCAGGACATTTAGGAAATTTTAATGATCCTATGATTGATAATAAGGACAGTAAAATTCGTTATCGTGCAGATAAATTAATCGAAGATTATATGCAAAATGAAAAAGGTGACGAAAACTTTATAGCAGATGGCTTAAGTTTTGATGAAATGAAAAAAATTATTGATGATGAAGGAATTGTTTGTCCGGTCAGTAAGACTGCAAACTGGACTGATATCCGTCAATTTAATCTTATGTTCAAGACTTTCCAAGGTGTTACTGAAGATTCTACTAATGAATTATTTTTACGACCTGAAACAGCTCAAGGTATTTTTGTGAACTATAAAAATGTTCAACGTTCTATGCGTAAAAAATTACCTTTTGGTATTGGTCAAATTGGTAAATCATTCCGTAATGAAATCACACCAGGAAACTTTATTTTCAGAACAAGAGAATTCGAACAAATGGAACTTGAATTCTTCTGTAAACCTGGTGAAGAAATTGAATGGCAAAATTATTGGAAAACTTTTGCAAGTGAATGGTTAACAGATTTAAACATCTCAGAAGACAATATGCGCCTTAGAGATCATGATGAAGATGAATTATCACACTATTCCAATGCTACTACTGATATTGAATACAAATTCCCATTTGGTTGGGGAGAACTATGGGGTATTGCGAGTCGTACAGACTTTGATTTAAGACAACATAGTGAACATTCAGGTGAAGATTTTAAATATCACGATCCTGAAACTAACGAAAAATACATTCCTTATTGTATTGAACCATCTCTTGGTGCAGATCGCGTGACTTTAGCATTTTTATGTGACGCGTATGCTGAAGAAGGTGTTGAGGGTAGTAAAGATGCACGTACAGTTATGCATTTCCACCCAGCTTTAGCACCATATAAAGCGGCGGTACTACCATTGAGTAAAAAATTATCAAGTGAAGCTATTAAAATTTTTGAACAGCTAAGCTCTAGCTTTGCAATAGACTTTGATGAATCACAATCTATTGGTAAACGTTATCGTCGTCAAGATGAAATAGGTACACCATATTGTATCACTTTTGATTTTGACTCATTAGAGGACAACCAAGTAACAGTGCGTGACAGAGATAGTATGGAACAAGTACGTATGCCAATATCAGAACTAGAAACATTTTTAGCTGACAAAGTTAAATTTTAGTGTACTATTTATTTATAAGTAAAAATTTTGAATATGAATAAAGCTCCTATCTTAAGTTTTAACAACAGCAGATAGGAGCTTTTTATGATAAATTTATTCTGAAATCTTTTCACAATGAATCTTTTTCTAATCTATTTAATTGGTTTATTAATTTTTGACTTTTAAAAAACATACCAGCATACTCACGATAAAGCATGATAAGTAATTCAGACATTTCATTTAATATGTCTTGCTGAATATTTAGATGATTTATCTTACTTATGGGTAATTGCTGTAGGATATTAAGAAGATATAAGGTGCGATTAGAGAGCTGAAAAGCATGTTGATCCTGATATAATGCAGATTCTGAAATAGCACCGTCATATTTAAAACTATACGCTATAAGTTTTGATTGATCTTGAATGCCGGTAATTGCACAGTGATCAAATGAAGCTGTGAATCCAAATTTAGACATACTTTTTAATAAGACGATTACAGACATTAATTGTGCTGGAGTTCCTTCGTTAATTTTGGAAAGAACAAATTGAAGCAAGTCATAATTATATTTTGAAACCTCATTCTCTTCCATTGATCGGTCAATTGTTTCAGCACATAAAGATGCATAGCTACTTTCAAATAAGTCGAGTTGGAGTTCATAATGTTGATTAATCACATCAACAGAATTTAGTGTTCCCATGCCTCGCCATTTATTATAAATAAATAAGCCATATACGAAAAGCTGTGTATTTGCTTGAAATCCAGACTTAACTTTTTTTGCTCGTCTGGCCATTAGTGGTATTTTAGCTCCGTATTCATTTAATATTGTAATGATTTTATCTGACTCACCATAATCAACAGATTTGATAATGATGCCCTTTTGTTTCATTAGCATCAGTTGATCACCAACCTTCTATTGATTAATCTTGATCTTCAACATATCCAATTTGTCTTATAAAATTAACCTTATTTCTCCAATCACGTTGTACTTTCACCCATAATTCAAGATAAACTTTCGAGCCAAGTAACATTTCGATATCTCTACGTGCACGTTTACCTACTTCTTTAAGCTTTTTACCACCTTTACCTATTACTATACCTTTTTGTGAATCTCTTTCAACATAAATTGTCGCCTCAATACGTACTCTATCTTCATCCTCTTTAATCATACGATCGACATTGACACCAATTGCATGTGGAATTTCTTCACTCGTCAAATGTAGAATTTTTTCTCTAATGATTTCACTCACTACAAATTGTTCAGGATGGTCAGAAATTTGATTGTCAGGATAATATTTAGGCCCTTCTGGTAAAAAAGATTTTAATACATCAATAAAATGATCAACATTCATCCCCTCTAAAGCAGAAATTGGAATTATGTCTGTAAAATCCATATATGACTGATATTGTTCAATTTTTGGCATCAATGTATCTGGATGAACCAAATCAATTTTATTTAAAACTAAAAATATAGGTGTTTTGACGTTTTTTAGCATTTCCATTATATACTCGTCTCCTCTACCTATATCTTCATTTACATTAACCATAAACATAATAGCATCAATTTCAGAAAGTGTATTTTTAGCTACTCTCATCATGTAATCTCCTAATTTATGTTTAGGCTTATGGATACCAGGTGTATCGATAAAGATGATTTGAGCATCATCTCTCGTCATCACACCTTGTATTTTATTTCTAGTCGTCTGAGCTTTATCTGACATAATAGCAATTTTATGTCCTATTACTCTGTTTACAAAGGTAGATTTACCTACATTAGGTCTACCGATTATTGAAACAAATCCTGATTTATGTTCTGTCATTAATTTAAATCCTTTCCAGAAAATCCTAATGGTAATAATTCACCAACTGTAGCTTCTATCATATCTCCGTTTTGATTGGTCATATATACAGGCATATCTTTATCACAAAGTTCCATCATCACCTGGCGACATTCGCCACATGGGGACGAGGGTTTATCAGCATCGACAGTAACTGTAATGGATTCAAAATCACCTGGTTGATAACCTTCTGATATAGCGCTTACTAAACTTGATCTTTCTGCACATATCCCCATCGGGTATGCAGCGTTCTCAACATTTGCTCCGTGAAAACACCGACCATCTTTCGTTCTTAAATAAGCACCAACTTTAAAGTTACTGTATGGTGCGTAAGCATTTTTTTGTGCCTCTCGGACTTCTTTAAAGTAGTGTGATTGATAACTCATTACATTCCTCCCTTAAATATTTCTAATATATATGGTATAAAAACAATTAACCCAATACATATTGAAACGATTGAAACGATGACAACACTAAACGCAGCTATATCTTTAGCATATTTTGCATATTCATGATAATCAGTGGTAATTAAGTCGACAACAAATTCAATTGAGGTATTAATAGCTTCAAAACTTAAAACAAGTCCTATAGCTACAATGATTAATATCCAATCTATACGATCAATATTTAACACAATTCCTAATATGATAACTATTACAGCCGCTAAAATGTGGAATAAGAAATTTTGGTCTTTTTTTAAAATTGCGCGAAAACCCTCATATGCATATTTAAAACGTTTCATATTAATTTCTAGTTAAACCAAATTCGTTAAGTATAGCATCTTGTCGACCAAACATTTCTTTTTCATCATTATCATTCATATGATCGTATCCTAGCAGATGTAAAAAGCCATGTAATGCTAAAAATCCTAATTCACGCTCAAAGGAGTGTCCGTAGCTTTCTGCTTGTTCTTTGGCAACATCTGTACATATAATAATATCACCTAGAACACGTGGTATATCAAAGTCATTGAAATCTATTTCTGGTTCATCTTCTTCTAGAGCAAATGAGATGACATCAGTAACTTTATCTTTGTCACGATATACTTTATTTATATTTTGAATTTCCTCTTTATCTACAAAAGTTACTGATAATTCGGCATCATTATGAATATTTTCTTTCTTTTTAGCGAATGTTAATAATTGATCTATTTGGTCAAACCAAGACGATTCTACTAGACCTGTATGGTCACTAAAATCTATAGTAAACATTTATTCAACTCCTTCATAACGATTAATAATTTTACTTACAAGTGGATGTCTAACTACATCGCTTTGATCCATTTTCATAATACTTATGCCACTGACACCACTTAGTTTTTTTACCGCTTCTTTTAAACCACTTTTTACCCCTTTTGGTAAATCGATTTGAGTTTGGTCACCAGTGACAACCATTTTTGATCCAAATCCTAAGCGGGTAAGAAACATTTTCATTTGTGCATGTGTCGTATTTTGAGCTTCATCTAATATAACAAATGCATCATCTAGGGTTCTACCTCTCATATATGCTAATGGTGCAATTTCTATTACACCACGTTCGATGAGTCTTTGAGTTTGCTCTCTACCTAAAACAGTATTTAACCCATCGTAAAGGGGTCTTAAATATGGATCTACTTTTTCCTTTAAGTCACCTGGTAGAAATCCTAGAGATTCACCTGCTTCAACAGCAGGTCTCGTTAGAACAATACGCTTAACAGATCCTTTACGTAGTTGTTTAGCCGCATATACGACTGCTAAAAAGGTTTTACCAGTTCCAGCTGGACCAATGCCGAATACTAAATCATTACGCTTCATAGCATTAATATATATACGTTGTCCCATAGTCTTAGCACGAATTGTTTTACCATAAGCATCTTTTGTAATTTCTTCATCGTATAAATCTAACAAATGATGAATTGTATTATTGTCGGCCATTTTTATAGCAGCTTCTACATCTTTAAGCGTAATTGTATTACCTAATTCAATTACTTTAAGTAAATTTTTTAGAACTAATTCTGCTTTTTCAACATGCTCTAGCTTTTCACCTTTAACAGCAATTTCTTGACCTCTAGCATGTATTACGACATTAAAATGTGCTTCAATCGCTTTTAGGTTTTCATCATTATTTCCTATTAAAGCTTGAGATTGATTAATATCGTCAATTTGAATTATTCCTGGCATAAACGCGCTCCTTTTCAAGTTACGTAAATTTAATTTTTCATCAACATGAGATAAATTTCATAATATAAAATATAGCTTGATACATCAATATTGTATCATGCTTGCTATGAATAAATGATGAATTAAACTCTTATTATCATTCATAGCTAAAATTCATTTTAAATCTTAATTAAATTTTACTAAAATACCTGTTTTTAGACAAACTAAAAAGAGAGTATATCGTAATAAATTACAATATACTCTCTTATATACTTAAATATTTAGATTAATGTTTGAAAAATTAAAACTAATTAAAGCTGTTTTGGTTTACTTAAAATTTCTGACCAAATAATACCATTAATAACTTCATCACTATCATATTGAAAGGCAGAGTGCGACATGTTTTTCTCAACATTCCTAGAATTTAGTAGTTGTTTTAATCGATATCGCTTTGTTCTTTCTGAGAGATATTTATCGTTGATAATGTCTTGCGCTTTTCTCTCAATCATAACAAGTTGCTTTTCTTTTTCTTTATCAATTTCTCTCCGTACATCAATTAAATTTTTAGTTACATCTTGTTCAAGTTCCTGCTTAAGTTTTTCATAATTATCATCTCGTGATGTTGTCTTATCTGGCTGAGGAATATTTTGATGTTCATGAGTAGACGTTGTTTGACGTTTAGATTGTGAAGTATTTTGTCTTTCTTTAGGATGTGATGTGTTTTTCTTTTCTTTTTCATTCCAATCTTTATTCAGTGGTGGTAATGAAGTTTCATAAGGTTTACTCTGTTTTTTTTCAGGTTCATCATTTAATTCGTCACTAATTTCTTTAAAAGTTTTTTCTAATTTTTCAAAGAAACCACCTTCTTGAGGTTGCTCGTTTGAGGGTTTTTGATTGGGTCTTTGATTTTGTCTGTCCTCGTGACTTTTATCTCGTAATGCGCTAACACCTGTAATTATCACAGATATGATGAAAATGATAATGCCAATATTCATCTTATCACCTCTTCATTATTGTTGTGGTGATTCATCATCGTTTTGATCAGTGCGTTTATTTATTGCATTTCTCATACCTGTATCCGCTTCAATATTTTTAAGGTTATAATAATCTTTAACTCCAATATTACCTGATCTTAATGCTTCCGCTATAGCTAAAGGTACTTCGGATTCAGCTTCAACAACTTTAGCTCTCATTTCTTGAACACGCGCTTTCATTTCTTGTTCAGAAGCAACAGCCATTGCGCGACGTTCTTCTGCTTTTGCTTGTGCAATGTTCTTATCAGCAAGTGCTTGTTCTGTTTGTAAATCAGCACCGATATTTTTGCTAATATCAACATCGGCAATATCGATAGAGAGAATTTCGAATGCAGTTCCAGAGTCTAAACCTTTACTTAGTACAGTTTTTGAAATATTATCTGGATTCTCGAGCACTTCTGTATGATGCTCACTAGAACCAATTGTAGATACTATACCTTCTCCGACCCTAGCAATGATTGTTTCTTCACCAGCACCACCAACAAGTCTTGCTATGTTAGCGCGTACGGTAATACGAGCTTTTGCCTTAACTTCGATACCATTCATAGCTACACCTGCAATAAATGGCGTTTCAATAACTTTTGGATTAACTGACATTTGTACTGCTTCTAATACATCTCTACCTGCTAAATCAATGGCAGCGCCTCGCTCAAATGGTAAATCGATATCAGCTCGTTGTGCTGCAATGTTTGCATCAACAACACGATCAACATTACCACCTGCTAAGTAATGAGACTCAAGTTGATTTGTAGTTAAGTTTAAACCAGCTTTATGCGCTTTGATCAGAGGTGCGATAACTTTTCTTGGTGAAACTCGTCTTAAACGCATCCCCACAAGCGTGCCTATTCCAACATGTACTCCAGCAGCTAGTGCTGAAATCCATAATCCGACCGGAACAAATGAAAACAGAATGAGTAGTGCAACTACTATAATGACTGCAATGATTATAAAACCAATACTAAACATTAAATCGCTCCTTTTTATTTTTCGATTTCTCTAACAACAACACGTGTACCTTCCACTTCAAGAATCTTAACTTGTCGATTACGTAAAATAAATGATCCATCAGATACTGCGTCTATTCGATCATTTTCACAAGTTATAATTCCTGCTGGTCTTAAATCGGTAACAGTATGTGCGGTTTTTCCTACAAGATGAGAGCGGTCGTCATGTGAACGATAACCTGCTTCAGAATTTGTTGAATCCTTTAAAATAACTTTATCTAAAAATGGAATTTTTCTATTGAATATTTTCACTAAAATCACCCATTCTACAATTGATAATATTAATGCAACTATAACATTTCCAAGCATTAATAAAATATTGTCACCAAGTATAATAATACTTAGTGTTATTAGAATAATACCAATCATACCAATTACAGCGCCTATAACAAATAATTCAATGATGAGTAGTATGAGGCCAATTGTAAACAGTAATACTGACATCACATTGACATCGCCATTAATTAGGAATGCTAAAAATAAAAGTAGTAAAGCAAGTAATGCAATTATTCCCATTAAGTTTATGCGTTTTGAATATAGTTGGTATAAAAAGCCAATAAATATAATACAAGTGAAAATAAGAGAAACAAAAGGTTGAGTGATAAACTGTGCAAGGTTTTCAACCCAATTCATCCCATTTAAAGGTTTTGCCATAAACAGCATATGTATTAGATGTAAGTTATCCATTTTTTCACCTCGCCCTCAAAATAATTATACATGAAATGAAACATATCATATAGTCATTTACATATCTATAATAAAAATAGTATGTTAATTTAGTAAAATAAAAACGCAATATAAGACGATATAAAATCAAAGCATCTTAACCATTACTCAAACGCATTTAAATATAGTTGCAACAGTTTGTTACAGTTACAAGCGTATAGTCGGACATAAAAATGAAAAAACTGAGACATATCAATAACACACACTTGAAAAGATTATAAACTTTCTATCATGGTATTATGGTAATTTAGATATACGCATGGCTTCTATTATTAATTTGGACAGATATTTTAGTTTTAAGTGATCCACTAAATCAATCATTACTGCTGATACCTTTTTTCATTACCTTATAGTTTTTTAATATCCAATTCTATATCTTTTCTAATATTTTCTAGTATGTTGAAAAAATGTGTAGCTTTCAGCATTTTAATATCATCGCTAACAATACTTGACTTGTGTTTGATTTTGAATATTCAATGGTTCCAAAATTGTTTTAAATCATACTCATCTACTTTCATTTCAACTGCTTGATATTTTGTTTCTATCGAATAAGATTTTCTTTTAATAGAAAAACACTTTCGCATGAATCAATTTAATATGAATTCAACGAAAGTGTTTTTTACCGATATTTGGGGATAGCTCGATCATTGTCCCAAGTTTTGACTTATTAACAATTAAAGACTAGAACTGAAATACGTTAAAAACAAATAAATCAGTTCTAGTCTTCATTTCTCGATAGAACAGTGAATTGTGAATTCAATTCAAATTCTGTCCTAATATATAATTAACATTCTTGTTGAGGGAGTCAACAGAGCTATTAATTATTTGAATTTACGTTTACGTGCAGCTTCAGATTTCTTTTTACGTTTTACGCTTGGTTTTTCGTAAAATTCACGTTTACGTACTTCTTGAATAGTTCCACTTTTTGATACTGAACGTTTAAATCTACGTAAAGCATCTTCTAGTGATTCGTTTTTACGTACTACTGTTTTAGACATCTGTATTTCCCTCCCTCCAAATATCAACGGAACTTTATAGTCATTGCATAGTAAAACTATGCAGTTATTAGTATAATATAACTCTAAATGACGGTCAATCAGTAAAATTTACAATTTTTTATTAATTAAACAAGTACTTCTTTTTCAGATTGATTCGTTGCATGTTTAACAACACGTATTGCTTTGCCTTCATTAATTGGATAATTAGCTTTAACTATCTTAACTTTCACTATTTGACCTATTAATGAGTCATCTCCTTCAAATCTTACCTTCATATAATTGTCAGCATAGCCAACAAGTGTTTGTGGTTCTTCACCCATTTCTTCAGGTATAACTTCTAAAACTTCATCTTCAAATTTAGAAGCATATTCTTTGGCTAATTGATTACTTAGACTAATTAGTTTGTGCACACGAACATTTTTTGTTTCTTCATCAATTTGATTGTCCATTCTTGCAGCAGGCGTTCCTATTCTAGGAGAATAAGGGAATACGTGTAACTCTGAAAAATGATGATTTACGATGAAATCGTAAGTTTCTTGGAATTCCTCTTCAGATTCTCCAGGGAAACCAACAATTACATCACTAGTAACTGCTAAATCTGGTAATGCTTGATGTAATTTTGTCAATCTTTCTGAAAAGTGTGCCATCGTATATTTACGTCTCATTCGTTTTAACACATCATCAGACCCAGATTGTAACGGTATATGTAAATGACGTACTACCTTATTTGAGTTTCCAATGACATCAATAACTTCATCAGTAAGTTGACTTGCTTCAATCGAAGAAATACGTATACGTTCAAGCCCTTCAATAGTATCTAGATCTCTTAGCAATTGTGCTAGATTATAATTTTTAAGGTCTTGCCCATAACCACCAGTGTGAATACCCGTTAAGACAATTTCCTTATAACCAGAGTTAACAAGTTGCGTAGCTTGTTCTACTACTTTTTCTGGATCTCTAGAACGCATCAATCCACGTGCCCACGGGATAATACAGAACGTGCAAAAATTATTGCACCCTTCCTGTATTTTTAATGAAGCACGCGTTCTATCAGTAAAGTAAGGAACTTCTAATTCTTCATAAGTTCTATTTTTCATAATATTACCTACACCATTAATAGGTTGTCTCTCTTCCTGAAATTGTTGAATATAATCTAACAATTTATGACGGTCTTGAGTACCTACAACGATGTCAACACCAGGGATTTCCATAATCTCGGCAGATGATGTTTGTGCATAACATCCAGTTACACAAACGACTGCATCAGGATTTTGTCTAATCGCTCTTCTAATTATCTGACGACTTTTTTTATCCCCTGTATTTGTCACCGTACATGTATTAATAACAAATACATCAGCATTTGTTTCAAATTCTACTCTTTCATAATTTGCATCTTTAAATAATTGCCAAATTGCCTCAGTTTCGTAATGATTTACTTTACAACCTAATGTGTGAAACGCAACTGTTGACATAATCTTCACCCCAATAATTCTTTTTCATAACTTACTGCACTTAAAGCGTAAAGAGGTGCAGTTTCAGCACGCAAGATACGTGGACCTAATCCAACTATAGTACTTACATCATCGAATAATGCAATTTCACTATCTGATAACCCACCTTCAGGTCCAAATATGATTAAAACACGGTCCTGTGTCTTAAATTGTTTAATTGTTTGCTTAAATTGACTTAATTCACCGTGCTTTGCTTGTTCTTCATATGCTATAAGAACATAGTCATATTGATTTATCATACCATAAATTTCTTTTAAATTCGACTTAAATTTTATATTTGGTATTGTTAAACGATAACTTTGTTCTGCAGCTTCCTTTATAATTTTTTGCCATCTCGATAATTTCTTTTCTACTTTAGAATCATTGAGCTTGACCACAGAACGTTCCATAGCTACAGCTATAAATTCGTTTGCCCCCATTTCAGTTGCTTTTTGTATCATCCATTCATATTTATCTGCTTTGATTAAACCACTACATATTGTAATGTTCTGAGGTAGTTCAGTGTTAATTTGTTGTTTTTCTTCTAATTTAATTTCAATCGATTGATCGTTTATTGAAATAATTTTACATCTAAATACATTTTCATCTGAAAAAGTGACAATGATATTTTGTCCTTCTTTATAACGCATAACATTCACGATATGATG
This sequence comes from Staphylococcus sp. MSU001, assembly GCF_052976705.1. Taxonomy (NCBI): domain Bacteria; kingdom Bacillati; phylum Bacillota; class Bacilli; order Caryophanales; family Staphylococcaceae; genus Staphylococcus; species Staphylococcus sp. MSU001. The sequence goes on along the minus strand of NZ_JBRIKK010000001.1, from coordinate 9,543 downwards.
ATAGTCTTCTTTGTTCTCAATAAAAAAGCACTGATTTTCATCAGCGCTTTGATTCATAAAATATCTTTGCAAATTATCCACTCACTTTCTGACCAACTATACAAACCCAGCCATTGTCATGTTCTACTGAAATAATTTTGAAACCAATACGCTTCATTTGTGATTCTATATCTTGATACTTTTCTTCAATAATACCTGATGTGATAAAATAACCATCTTCAATTAAAGTATTATAAGTATCTTCAATCATTTCTTCAATAATATGAGCAAGAATATTTGCAATAACGATATTAAATTTCTCATTTTCATTTTTTAATAAATTACCTGGAACTGCTTCAATTGCATCATCACAATGATTTTTCTTAAAGTTTTCTTTTGCCACATTTACAGCCATTTCATCTATATCTAATGCCTTTATTCTTTGAACTCCAAGTAAATGACTAGCAATACTTAAAATGCCTGATCCTGTTCCAACGTCGATAACTGAATCCGTTGGTTTTACAAACGTTTCAATTGCTTTTAAACACATACTTGTAGTTGGATGATCACCTGTTCCAAAAGCCATACCTGGATCTAATTCAATGCACAATTCGTTATCATTTTCTTTAACATATGATTCCCAACTTGGTACTATCGTAAATTGTTTTGAAGCTCTAAATGGATGAAAATAATTCTTCCATTCATTTTCCCAATCTACTTCGGCAATAAGTTTTTCCTGATAATCATAAATTGTTTTATCAATTTGCTGAAGATTCAATATTTCATGATTAATGTTGGATTTTAAGTTTTCATTATAAGTGAACTCATTAAAATAAGCTTTTAATCGAACTCCTTTTTCAGGATAATCTTCAGGGTTTAAATCATAAATTTCTCCAAACTTATCAACAGGTTGTTCTTCTAAAATATGTGAATCTTCAATTACAACTCCATTAGAGCCATAACTTTCAAGAATTTCTGTAACATCGTATTCTACTTCGTGATTAACTACAATTGAGAGTTCCATCCAATTCATTGACTATTCTCCTTTAAAGAATCTTTTTGCTCTATCTTTGAAATTAGATGACTGTTCATTTATATCTTCACCATTAATTTCAGCAAATTCTTTTAATAATTCTTTTTGACGGTCATTTAATTTTGTTGGTGTAACCACTTTTATGTTGACAAATAAGTCCCCGTAACCATAACCATGAACATTCTTTACACCTTTATCTTTAAGTCGGAATTGTTTACCCGTTTGTGTACCTGCAGGAATGGTTAAAACAACATTACTTTTAAGTGTAGGTATCTTTATTTCATCACCTAGTGCAGCCTGTGAAAAGCTAATATCTAGATTATAGTAGATATCGTCTCCATCACGTTCAAACGTATTGGATGGTTTAACTCTGAACACCACATATAAGTCACCATGCGGTCCGCCATTAATCCCAGGTGAACCTTCTCCAGCTAAACGAACTTGTTGTTCGTTATCCACACCTTCAGGAACAGTTACTTCTAGTTTAACTGTTTTATTTTCAGTACCTTTTCCTTTACATGTTGGACATGGCTCTTCAAATTCTTGTCCACTACCTTCACATTTAGGACAAACTTGTTCAGTTCTAACTCTACCCAAAATAGTATTTTGTTCAACAGAAACACGACCAGCGCCATTACAATAGCTACAAGTTTTTTTACTTGTACCAGGCTTAGCGCCATCACCGTTACATGTATGACATGTTACATCTTTTTTTATTGATATTTCTTTTTTTGTCCCGAATACAGCCTCTTCAAATGTTATTGTCATTGTGTATTGAAGGTCATCACCTTTGCGAGGTGCATTAGGATCTCTTTGACGTGAACCGCCACCAAAGAATGAGCTGAAAATATCTTCAAATCCACCAAAGTCACTGCCACCAAAGCCTTGACTACCAAATCCACCTTGTGGTCCGTCATGACCAAATTGATCATAATTTGCACGTTTGTTTTCATCACTTAAAACTTCATATGCTTCGGAGATTTCTTTGAATTTTTCGTCTGCGCCTTCTTCTTTATTTATATCTGGATGGTATTTTTTTGATAATTTACGATAAGCTTTTTTAATTTCGTCTTTAGAAGCGCTTTTGCTTACGCCTAAGACCTCATAATAGTCTCTTTTGGCCATAATTACCTCTCCTTTTATACGTTTAACAAGAATAGTTTATCTAATTGTTTCTTAATATCCAAATAAAAAGTCAAAGTCAATGATCGATTGACTTTGACTTTTTTACTAAAAACTTAATAGATAATTATAAGTTAGATACTAAACTTATTTTTTATCTTCGTCATCTTTAACTTCTTTAAAGTCTGCATCTTCAACAGTACTATCTTGAGAACCTTGTTCTTCTTGAGCTTGTTGTTGTGCTTGTTGAGCTTGTTCATAAACTTTTGCAGATAATTCTTGAATTACTTTTTCAAGTTCTTCTTTTTTAGCTTTAATATCATCGATGTCTTCACCATCTAATGCTGTTTTAAGTGCATCTTTTTTCTCTTCAGCATTTTTCTTATCTTCATCACTAATATTTTCGCCTAAGTCTTTAACTGTTTTTTCAACTTGGAATACTAGACTATCTGCTTCGTTTCTCAAGTCAACTTCTTCACGACGTTTTTTATCTGCTTCAGCATTTTCTTCAGCATCTTTAACCATGCGATCGATTTCTTCATCAGATAGAGATGAGCTTGATTGTATTGTGATATTTTGTTCTTTATTAGTACCTAAATCTTTAGCTGTAACGTTAACAATACCGTTTTTATCGATATCAAATGTTACTTCGATTTGAGGTACACCACGTGGTGCAGGTGGAATGTCAGTTAATTGGAATCTTCCTAAAGTTTTGTTGTCAGATGCCATTGGACGTTCACCTTGTAATACATGAATATCTACTGCTGGTTGATTGTCAGCTGCTGTAGAATAAACTTGTGATTTAGATGTTGGAATAGTAGTATTACGTTCAATTAATGTGTTCATACGTCCACCCATAATTTCGATACCTAAAGATAATGGCGTAACATCAAGTAATACCACATCTTTAACATCACCTGTGATTACACCAGCTTGAATAGCAGCACCCATTGCTACAACTTCATCTGGGTTAACACCTTTATGTGGTTCTTTACCAATTTCTTTTTTAACAGCTTCTTGAACGGCCGGAATACGAGTTGAACCACCAACTAAAATAACTTCATCTATTTCTGAAGTAGATAAACCAGCATCTTTTAATGCTTGACGAGTCGGTTCCATAGTTTTTTTGATTAATGAATCAGCTAATTCTTCAAATTTAGAACGAGTTAAACTAATTTCTAAGTGTAATGGTCCATTTTCTCCAGCAGAAATGAATGGTAATGAAATTTGAGTTTGAGATACACCTGATAAATCTTTTTTAGCTTTTTCGGCAGCATCTTTTAATCTTTGTAATGCCATTTTATCTTGTGATAAATCAACACCATTCTCTTTCTTGAATTCTGAAACAAGATAATCAATAATTACTTGGTCAAAGTCATCGCCACCAAGTTTATTATCTCCGGCAGTTGATAATACTTCAAATACACCGTCGCCTAATTCTAGAATAGATACGTCAAATGTTCCCCCACCTAAGTCAAATACGAGAACTTTTTGGTCTGTTTCAGTTTTATCTAACCCATAAGCAAGTGCAGCAGCTGTAGGTTCGTTGATAATACGTTCAACTTCTAAGCCTGCAATTTTACCAGCATCTTTAGTTGCTTGACGTTCACCATCATTGAAATAAGCAGGGACAGTAATAACAGCTTTGTCTACTGTATCTCCTAAATAGTTTTCTGCAGTGCTTTTTAAGTTTTGTAAAATCATTGCTGAAAGTTCTTGTGGTGTATAAGATTTACCTTCAATATCTACTTTATAATCTGTACCCATATGACGTTTAATAGATTGTACAGTGTTAGGATTTGTGATAGCTTGTCGTTTCGCTACTTCACCTACTTGAGTTTCACCATTTTTAAATGCAATCACTGATGGTGTAGTACGTGCACCTTCTGGGTTTTGAATTACTTTTGGTTCATCTCCTTCTAAAATAGAAACACAAGAGTTAGTTGTACCTAAATCAATTCCAATTACTTTACCCATAATATAATTCCTCCAATTTAATCATTTTATTTATTTCAATGTATTTTCAATCTAATTATTGATTTACTTTTACCATTGAGGGTCTTAAAACACGATCCTTAAGTTTGTATCCTTTTTGCAATTCTTGAGTAACTTCACCTGATTTAAAATCAGGATTGTCATCTTGAACGACAGCTTGATGTAAATTAGGATCGAATTCCTTACCTTCAGCTAAAATTTCTTCAAGACCATTGTCTTTTAAAGCTCTTAGTAAACTTTCATGAACCATCTGCACTCCTTTTTGAAGTGATTTAAACGATTCATCATCACCTTCAATTTGTAGTGCACGCTCAATATTATCTATAGACGGTAAAATGTCAGTTAAAACACCTTGAGCTTTATAAGTAGCATTAATTTGATTTTCTTTTTGAATTCGGCGTTTATAATTTTCGAATTCTGCATATAATCTTAAATATTTTTCTTCATTATCATTTGCAAGCTTTTCTAATTCTTTAATTTTAGTATCTTGAGACTCTGACTCTTCATCCTTGATACTTTCTTCTGAATTATTTTCTGAATCGCTAGCATTAGCTTCACTATTATCCGTGTTAGATACTGAGTTTTCAATGTTTTTATCATTCTGATTGTCTTCAGTTTCTACATTAATATCTTCCTCAGTATTATTCACTGACTGATCTTTTTCTGACATAGTCTGACCTCCAATACATTTCCAATTACTACCATATACGGTTTAATAATTGAATTACATTTTGATAATGCATTGCAGTTGGTCCGATTACTGCAATTTGACCTTTTAGTGACTCATCAAAATGATACTGACTAGTCACAATTGATATATCGCTTAAACTATCATCAATCTCTTTACCAATTCGGACAGTGATTTGAGAAGTTGATATATCTTCTAATAATTCAGTTATTTTATTTGATTCTATATATTGAAGAATCGGTTGAATAGATGAAACGTTGGACTCATTTAACGCATCAATAAGTTTAACCTTTCCACCCATATAAATGCTATTACTTTGATTACCAATTTGTAAATTTATCATCTCAACTACTTCATTTGCAAGCAATAGCTCTTCTTTTTGACTAAAGTAAGACTCGATGTTTTGAGTTAGTACTTTACGATTAAAACTGAAATGTTCGGTCAAAAAGTTTGCTATTTTATTTAAATTAATATTATTTAGTTGAGCATGCGATACAAAATGTATATTTTCAACATGTCCAGAAGAAAATACCATTACTAAAATAATCAAATGGTTATTAGCACGAATAAGATGTATATCATTTATAACATCTTGCTTGTGATTCGGGCGGACTACCAACGTTGCATATTGAGATTTCATAGATAATTCGTGTGCAAAGTTTGAAAGTGCAGTCGAACTATCATAATGATTCTCAATTAATAATTGATTTAAACGTTGAATTTTGTTTTGACTTTGATGAGATGTTTGTTCTAAAAGGCGATTGACATAATATCTAATCCCTGATTCAGATGGAACCCTTCCAGAAGATGTGTGTGTCTTCTCAATGAAATGCATTTCTTCGAGTTGCTTCATTTCATTTCTAATGGTAGCTGGACTCACATCCAAGTGATGACGATGAATTAGAGTTTTAGATCCAATCGGTTGTCCAAAATCAACATAATCTTCAACAATAGCATTAAGGATGCTTAATTGTCTTTTTGTAATCATGTTTTCACCTCATTAGCACTCTTTTATCTCAAGTGCTAATTATAATTTATCAAATTGGTCAAAGTAAGTCAATGTTAAAGCACTAAAATTTCTAACTTTTTATGAATTTAGCAAAAATGCTTCAAAAACCTCGTTACCTATGACTTTTCCACGTTCGGTTAAAGATATAAATTCTCTTTCTTCTTTTATGAGTCCCCTACACCTCAAATCTTTAATAGTTTCACCAAACACCTCATCGATTAATTTATTAAACTTTTTCTTAAAACGGCTTTTACTAACACCTTGATTCATTCTTAAACCAAGAAACATTTCTTCTTCCATTCTTTCGTTATAAGTAGGAGATGTTTCAGATAGTATTGGTTTTTTTCCTTCATTTATCGCTTTAATATAATGATTTACTGGATTAAGATTTGTGTAACGTACACCGTTTACATAACCACTTGCACCAGCACCAAAGCCATAGTATTCTTCATTTAACCAATATACTTTATTATGGTTTGATTCATGATTAAGTTTACTAAAATTAGAAATCTCATATTGATGGAATGATGAGTTTTTCATACGATCCATTAAAAATTGATACATTTCTGCCCCTAAATCTTCATTTGGTAATTTTAAATGTCCCTTTCTATACAAATTATAAAACTGGGTTTTAGGTTCAAGAATTAATCCATAACTTGAAATATGATCAATATCCAATGCAATGGCACGTTCTAGGCTGTCTTTAAAATCGTCGATAGTTTGTTGTGGTAAATGGTACATTAAATCCAAACTTATTGATTCAATACCTGCTTTTCGGGCATGACTAACAGCATTATATATATCTTCAGTTTTATGAGTTCTGCCTAAAATTTTTAATAGTTCAGGTTTAAATGTTTGTACACCCATTGATATTCTATTTACGCCATATTGTTTTAAAAGTACAACTTTTTCATAAGTTAACTCATCAGGATTAGCTTCAAAAGAAAATTCTCCGCTAATTGTAAATGTTTGATTAATTGCTTTAAGTAGCTTCTCAAGTTGTCTCATATTCAAGGCTGTCGGTGTACCACCTCCGACATACATTGTTTCAAGATTTCTGTTATTATCAACTTGCATCTCGTTAATAAGTGCGTCTAAGTATTCATCGACTGGCTGTTTATCGATAAAGTATTTATTGAAATCACAATAAGTACAAATTCTATAGCAAAATGGAATATGAATATATGCACTTTTTACACTCACTTTATAACCACCAATCTTTTAATCATTTATATAGTTTTCACATTATATACTTATATCATTCTAGACATTATAAAATGAGGTAAGACATAAAGAATGTCTATACCCCATTCATCTACATTATTCATCATCCATTTTTAATACTGCTAAAAATGCATCTTGAGGAATTTCCACATTGCCTACTGCTTTCATTTTAGCTTTACCTGCTTTTTGTTTTTCTAAAAGTTTTCGTTTACGACTGATATCTCCACCATAACATTTAGATAAAACATTTTTACCCATAGATTTAATGTTTGTTCGTGCAACAATTTTTTGACCAATAGCCGCCTGAACTGGCACTTCAAATTGTTGTCGTGGAATTAATGTTTTTAATTTTTCGACAAGCGCTTTTCCTCTTTCATATGCAAAATCTCTATGGACAATAAAACTTAGAGCATCAACTTTATCTCCATTCAGTAATATATCCATTTTAACAAGATTACTTTCTTTATTCTCAATAAATTCATAATCAAAAGAAGCATAACCTTTTGTATTAGATTTAAGTTGATCAAAGAAATCGAAAACTACTTCAGATAATGGAATTTCATAAACAATATTAACCCTTATATCATCAAGATAATCCATGTTTATAAATTGACCTCTTTTACGTTGACATAACTCCATCACTGCACCTACATAATCATTCGGCACCATCATCGTAGCTTTGACAAATGGTTCATAAATATGTTCTATTTTATCTCTTTCGGGCATTTGTGCTGGATTATCAACTGAAACTTCAGAACCATCTTTTAAAATACATTGATAGATAACAGAAGGCGCTGTTGCAATGAGTTCAATACCAAATTCTCTTTCGATTCTTTCTTGAATAATCTCCATATGTAACATTCCTAAAAATCCAGTTCTGTATCCAAAACCAAGGGCTTGTGAAGACTCAGGTTCAAACTCTAAAGATGCGTCATTAAGTTGTAATTTTTCTAAAGCTTCTCTTAGGTCATTATAGTCTTTATTGTCAATAGGGAATAGACCACAATATACCATTGGATTCATCTTTTTATATCCTTGTAACGGCTTGTCGGCAGGTCTTTCAGCTAGAGTAATTGTGTCACCTACTCTAGAATCATCAACATTTTTGATGCTTGCGATAATATAGCCCACATCACCAACTGTTAATTCTTCTATCGGTAGTTGCTTAGGTGTATTGATTCCCACTTCTGTAACTTCAAATTCTTTACCGGTAGCCATCATTTTAATTCTATCACCAGCTTTAACAACACCATCAATAATTCGAATTGAAGATATTACTCCTCTGTATGGATCATATTCTGAATCAAAGATAAGTGCTTTAAGTGGGGCTTCAGGATCACCGTCCGGTGCTGGCACAACATCAACTATTTTCTCTAAAATTTCTTCAATACCTATATTTGACTTAGCACTTGCGAGTACTACATCTTCTTGATCTATACCTATAACATCTTCTAATTCTTGCTTAACTCTATCAGGCTCAGCTGCAGGCAAGTCTATTTTATTAACAACTGGCAAAAGTTCCAAATCATTATCTAATGCTAGATAAACGTTTGCTAAGGTTTGTGCTTCTATTCCTTGGGCAGCATCAACTACAAGAATTGCACCTTCACATGCAGCTAATGAGCGAGAAACCTCATACGTAAAGTCGACATGCCCTGGTGTATCTATCAAATGAAATGTATAAGTTTCTCCATCTTTAGCTTCGTATTTTAATCGAACAGCATTTAGTTTAATAGTAATGCCTCGTTCTCTTTCCAAATCCATAGAGTCAAGTAATTGATCTTGCATTTCTCGAGTTTCAACTGATTTTGTATTCTCTAAAATTCGATCAGCTAATGTCGATTTACCATGGTCTATATGCGCAATAATGGAGAAATTTCTAATATTTTCTCTTCTATTGTATCGTTCTTGCTTATCCATTTTATCCTTCTCGCTTTCATCTTTATAACCTGTCACTTCTATGTATCTTTGATATAGTAACGTTTTTATTACTTTAATGCAATATATCTTTGACATAATTAATTAAATGTAAATTCTAACATAACTATTATATCTAGTTCAGTAGTTCATTCCAACAATTAAAAAGTAATAAATTCAATTGAAGTTACTTTTAAATAAATGATTGCACAAATATAAGACATTTGATAAAATATTTCTTGTTGTAATCAAATAAATTTTGATAAGTTATGATCACTTTTAGGAGGTGACAGTAATGCCAAACATTAAATCTGCAATCAAACGTGTAAGAACAACTGAAACAGCTGAAGAAAGAAATATTTCTAAGAAAAACGCTATGCGTACAGCTGTGAAACGAGCTAAAACAGCTATCTCTACTGATGCTGAAAACAAAGATGAATTATTAAGATTTGCTATCAAACAAGTTGATAAAGCATCTCAAAGTAATTTAATCCATTCTAATAAAGCTGACCGTATTAAATCTAAACTTATGTCAGCTAATAAATAATAATTATTAAAACAGAGAGGCTGGGACAT